>NZ_JASDCW010000035.1:0-27211 GCF_030407685.1 Planococcus sp. APC 3906
CTATATATTCTTCAGAGGCTATTTTAAACTCTGAATATATACCAGTGGTATGTACACAAATAATTCGTTTAACTTTATTTACTATAGCCGCGTTTGTAATTCTTAAGGTATGCCTAATACTTACTATATGAAGAATTGTATCCACATCTTTCATACAACTATCCAAAAAAATCAGATCTGTTATGTCTCCTACTACTTTTTCAACATTTAATCCACTTTGATCTATGAAAGTAGTATCGGATGATTTTCTAACCACGCAACGAATTGGTCCCTCATATTTAATATTAATCAGTTCCTGAAGAAAATACCTTCCGGTGTGTCCGGTTATTCCTGTTATTAACAGCATAAAGAAACCTCCAAAATATCACTATCTTATTTAATACCTTCTTTGACACCGTCTCTCCTTAAAACGCTAAACAAAGTCTTAACAAAAATTTCCGTATCCAAAACCGGATTCTTCTTCATAACATACTCCCCATCAATCTTAGCCTTCACCTCAATTGGCAACTCATCCCGCCCACTAATCTGTGCTAAACCCGTCAATCCAGGCAGCACATCATTCGCCTTATACTTATCTCGCTCCGCAATCAAGTCATCCTGATTCCAAAGCGCAGGACGCGGTCCAATCAGGCTCATTTCACCTTTAAGAATATTAAACAGTTGCGGCAGTTCATCCAAGCTTGTCTTACGCAGGAATTTGCCAATCGGCGTTATATATGAATCCGGTTTGTCGAGTAAATGAGTCGGCATATCATTCGGTGCGTCTGTTTTCATCGTTCGGAACTTAAGAATATTGAATTCTTTCTTGCCTTTGCCGATACGGCGCTGTTTGAAGAATACAGGTCCTGGCGACTCCATCTTAATTAGTAAAGACAGGATCAACAGCACAATACCTAAGACTACAAGTGTTGTAAGAGATAATGTGAAATCAATGATGCGTTTGAATACTGAGAACATGGCGTGTTCCCCTCTCTGAATTTCTGTTTCCTCTATATAAAAAGTGCCAAATCTTTATTACGAACTGCTAGCCAATAACTTCGAACTCTCTACATTCTTCCGATTAGCCAACCCAACCAAAGTCTGTTTAATCTCCACTGCATTCATCTCAGGCAGTTTCTCCAACACATAAAACAACTCCAGCTCACTAACCGGATTTGCCTTCCCGATGTAAATCTTCGGGAACACTTGCTTGCTCTGGATCTCGTCATCGTTCAACAACTCTTCAAACAGCTTCTCGCCTGGGCGGATGCCCGAGTAATTGATGTCGATCTCGCCTTCTGTATAGCCGGACAGCCGGATCAGGTTCTTCGCCAAATCGACGATTTTCACCGGTTCGCCCATATCCAAGACGAATACTTCGCCGCCTCTTGCAAGCGAGCCCGCTTGGATGACGAGACGTGACGCTTCCGGAATGGTCATGAAATAACGCGTCATTTCGGGGTCAGTGACCGTAACCGGGCCACCAACGGCAATCTGTTTCTTGAACAACGGAATGACCGAGCCGCGCGATCCGAGTACATTGCCGAAACGGACGGCGACGAATTTCGTGTCGCTGCGCTTCGCCAAGTTCTGGACGATCATTTCAGCGAAACGCTTCGATGCGCCCATGACGTTCGGAGGGTTGACGGCTTTGTCGGTGGAAATCATGACAAAGCTGCCGACACCCGCGATATGCGCCGCGTTGGCGACGTTTTTCGTGCCGTAGATGTTGTTTTTCACCGCTTCGGTCGGATTGCCTTCCATGAGCGGCACGTGCTTGTGCGCCGCTGCGTGGTAGACGACGTCCGGACGGTGCAGCGTCATGATGTCCATGATGCGGTCGTAGTCCTGGACGTCTGCGATGACCGGAATCAGTTCGGTATCCTGTGCAATCGTTTGCCTCAGTTCCATGTCGATCGTGTAGATCGAGTTCTCACCATGCCCAAGCAGCAACAGCTTTTTCGGGCCGAAGCGTGCAATCTGGCGCGAGATTTCCGAGCCGATTGAGCCGCCGGCACCGGTGACGAGAACCGTTTTGCCTGTCAGCTGCGCTTTAATCGCGTTCATGTCGAGCTGCACTTCGTCGCGCCCAAGCAGATCTTCGATTTTCACGTCCTGGATGTCATTGACCGATACTTTGCCAGTCATGATGTCTTCGATGAGCGGAATGGTCTGCGTGCGGACACCGAGGTCCATACACGTAGATATCAATTTCGCCGTTTCCTTTTTGCCAAGGGACGGGATGGCAACGATGACATGCTCGATGTCGTTGCCTTTGACGATTTTTGCTACTTCAGTTAGGCCGCCCATGACGCGGACGCCGTAGATGTCCCCGCCTTGTTTTCTTGTATCGTCATCAGCGAACGCCACCGGCAGCAAGCCTTTATCGGCATTATTATGGAGCTGGCGCGCGACCATTGTGCCCGCTTGCCCAGCTCCAATGATGAGCGTGCGTTTTTGGTTTTGTGTATTCTTGCCTGTGACGATGTCGCGCATCAAGCGCCAAGACAGTCGGGAGCCTCCGATCAATAAAAGATGCAGCATCCACGTGATGGCGAGTGCACGGAACAGGACGTCCCCCAGTACGATGAATTGTGCAAGTGCCAACACTGTAACGGACAATGTCACGGCTTTGAAGATGGAGGTCAGCTCGCCGATCGAGGCATATTCCCATACTTTCCGGTACAAACCGTAATACAGCGAGAACGCATGGTGCGCGATGAAGATGGTGGCAGCGCTCACCAGCAGGAATTCGCTTTCGAACGGATTGATCCACGGATGCAGAATGAAATAACCGATGAAAATGGAAAAGAAGACGATCAGCGAATCGACCATAAATAATAAGGAAATGCGGTTTTTAAGTGCCAAATAGGTCAATCCTCCCAAAAATAATACTAAGTGCTCAAAGCGTTTTATCTACTGGTTAATCTTAACACCTATTATTTGGGAATGAAAGTTGTTTTTTATCATTTTTATACTTTTTTTACTTTATTTAACCCAGGATGTCCCACCATTTTGTTATTTTAATGGATTGGGGCTCCAAAATAATGAGTTGTTCGTTGTTGACAATCCGTTCGTTGTTTTCCAGCAGAATTTCGGCAACATCGCCAAGTTTTTTCTTTTCCAAGTAATCCAGCCCTTCGATAAAATGGAACGGCCTTCTCTCCAAATGATGGACATCCGAACCGTAGACATGGATCAAGTTGGCGTTGATCAACGACATCGCGGTTTTCTGGATCGCTTTGCCGAATGTGCCGGCGACGGATCCCGCTGTCACTTGTGCGACAGCACCGTGCAGCAGCAGCTTGCTGAGCCGCTCCGGCTTTTCGATGATGCCTTGGTTGCGCTCCGCGTGCGCAATGATCGGAATGTAATTGCTCGCGATGAGTTCCTGAATGATTTGCACGGTATAAGCCGGCACGCCGTTCGACGGCAATTCCAGCAAGACGTAGCGCGACTCGGCAAGCGGCAATGCCTCCCCGCTTGCTAATCGCTCCGGCAATTTGTCGGACAGCCGGCATTCCTGGCCGCTGTATATTTCCAGCGGCAAATTCTTTTCAAGGACAAGCTGCCTAGTAGCTTCCAGCTGCAATTGCATTTTCGGCACGTCGGTTGGAAAGTTCGGGTGGTGGCCATGCGGCGTCGCGATGATGCCGGTGATGCCTTCTTCGACCGCCTGTTCGAGCAAGCCCAGCGTTTCTTCCATTGTCGCTGCGCCGTCGTCAAGACCGGCTAGGATATGTGAATGCGTATCGATCATCGATTTCCCTCCTTAACTGTCAAAGAAAAAAGTAAAAAGGAAAGCCTTTTTACTTTTCGGAGCCATAGTATTGGTTATAATAACTGTCTTTTGCGGGTACAAAGTTGTTGAGCACTGCACCGATGATGCGGCTGTTCGATGAAGCAATCGCTTCTTTCGCTTTCAGTGCCTGTTCCTTTTCCGTCTTGCCGGAATTGACGACGAGGATCGTGCCTTCGCATTTATTGGCCAAAATCTGTGCGTCTGCAACCGACAGTACAGGCGGCGCATCAAAGATAATCAAGTCATAAAGGTTTTTCAAGTTTTCGACGAGGCTCGTCATCGAGCGCGACGCCAAAAGTTCAGCGGGGTTCGGTGGAATCGGACCGCACGTCAGGAGGTCCAAGCGCTCGACATCTGTCGGGCGAACCGCTTCTTCTATAGAAGTTTGGCGCGTCAAGACGTTCGACAAGCCAACGACATTGTCCATAAAGAATGTGTGATGCGTCGTCGGTTTGCGCATATCGCCATCAATCAGCAAAACTTTCTTGCCTTCTTGCGCGAAGACGACCGCCAAATTCGCCGCCGCTGTCGACTTGCCTTCTTCAGGCGCCGCAGACGTTACGACGATTGAACGGATGTCGCTGTCAGGCGACGAGAAGTTGATGTTCGTGCGCAATGTGCGGAATTGCTCCACGACGAACGATCGCGGGTTGGTATGCGCGACGAGTTTGCGTGCTGTTTGCTGCAGTTTTCTGCGCTTTTCTTGTTTTCTTTTCTTTAACTTAGCGAACATGGGATCAGCCGGCCTTTCTTCGTGACTTATTCTTGGTGCTTAGCGGTTTTGCATCTTCGTTGATCGGTGAAATAACGCCGAGCAATGGCATATCGAGCACGTCTTCAATGTCTTGTTCGTTTTTCATACTGGTGTCGAGGTATTCAAGCAAGAATGCGATGCCGACGCCAAGCATCAATCCGACCACTGCAGCAACTGCCATATTGAGCATCGGGTTCGGCGATACTGCCGCCTGGTTTTCTTTCACTACGGCGAATGACAAGATCGACACGTTGTCGACTTTCATCAATTCCTGGATTTCTTCCTGGAAGACAGCCGCTGTTGTGTTGGCGATGTCAACGGCAATTGCCGGGTCCGGATCTTGCACCGAAATGTTCACAACTTGCGAGTTTTCCGCGTTGGAGACGGTGATTTTATTCGTCAACTGGTCGGCACTTAAATCCAATGCCAGCTGGTCGCTGACCTGGTCCAAGATGGCCGGGCTTTTGATGATGACGCTGTATGTATTGATCAGCTGCAAGTCGGTTTGAATGTTTTGGTTCAATAATGCAGCTGCTTCTGATTTTTCCTGATTGACGAGAATTTGCGTGTTGGTCTGGTAGATCGGCGTCAGGAAATTATAGCTGACGACCCCTGCAATAATAATAGCGAGGGCAGTTAAGATGATGATCAATCCCAGCCTCTTTTTCAACGTAGTGAAAAGTTCTTGTAACGAAATGGTTTCTTCCATCGATAGTCCGGCTCCTTTATCAGTAAATTGCTTTTAATAGTATAGCATGAAGTTATTCGACAAGAGAGGGTTTTATTGGAAAAATTTTTTAGGTATAATTTCTTATGGTTTAAATATTTTGTTGTAAAATGCTGGCAGAAAGACACAGGAAGCACATCGGCATGGGCTATTGGATGGAATTTCGGTGTTTATTTACAGAATCTTGCTTAAATCACTTCTTTTTACTCAGTTTTATGCTATTCTTTTTAAATAAGCCGCCTTATTAAAGCAAATATTGTTTTAGATATGGCAATTTATACATAAAAGAAGCGCTCTTACATTATTTAGAAATACATTATTGTAAATACTAGGGTTTAAATCAGGAGGAATGAAGCATGGAGAAAGTAAAGCAGTATTGGAAACAGATCGCAATTGGTTTATCAGTGGTTTTTCTGGCAATCGCAGGGTACTTGGTTTACGCGTTTGAAGTAAAAGAATACGACACGGCCGACGAGGAAGTCGACGAAATCACGAAAGATGAAATCGAAGTCGACTTGCCAGACGACACGACCATCACAGTCGATGAAGACGGCGAAGTGACAACTGAAGAAACAGATAAAGAAGAAGAGGAAGAAAAAGACGAGGAAACTACGGAAGACACAGCAACGGATACAGGAACAACCGGTTCGACTAACAGCGGATCTGCTTCTACTGCAACGGCTGCGAATACTTCAACAAGTTCTTCAGCAACACCGGCTAAAGCTTCAGCTTCTAACGGTTCTGCGAACAATGGATCATCTAACAACGGTTCATCGAACAATGGTTCATCGAACGCAAACAGCGGATCGAACAATAACACTTCTTATAACAACAACAACGCTTCCAACGGTTCTGGGCGTGTGACGGTTTCACAAATCAAAGATCGTTACGACACAGCATTGAACGGACTGGAAGATACAGCGAATGACCGCCTTGACTCTTTGGTGTCACGTGCGAAAAGAGAATACCAAAACGATGATAACGTAAGCTATGCACGCTATTACAGCAAGTATACTTCTGCTGCGGAAGAACTTGAAAACCGCGCAGATGCAGCATTTTACGCAATTGTCGCTGTGATGGAAAGAGATTTGAAAGCGAACGGCCTTGCGGCTTCGCATACGAAATCCGTGATCAACGAGTACGAAAACAAGAAGAAACAACGCAAAAACGCTTTGTTGAAAAAAGCAGCAGGCTTGAAATAATCATAGGAAAGGCCGGACAGCGATTGCTGTCCGGCCTTTTTTGGTTTATTGAGCTTTCGCGGCTTGCGGCATCGGGGCTGTCATGTCGCCGCTGCCATCGTAAGCGTCGAATACTTCCTGGACCTGTTGTTCATTCATGGGATTCGCCGCCCATTCCGCGAGCTGGCTGTCGACAGTGTGCATCGGAATCGAGAAGCCCATGCCGTCGCTTTCGACGAGCAGCAGCGAGTTGATGCCGATCACTTTGCCGGTGGCAGCGTCTATGAGCGGCCCACCGCTGGAGCCAAGCGCCATCTGGACATCAATCTGGTACAGGTCTTCGTATATAAAGTCCTGGTCGAAGTCGCGGTCGAGGCCTGTCAAATAGCCGGTCGAGGCGGTATTTTCGAAACCGGACGGGCTGCCGAGCGCGATGACTTCCGCTCCGACTTCGGCGGCTTGGGCTTCTATCGCGAGCGGCTGGGTGCCGTCGAATGCGTCAACTTGGATGAGTGCGATGTCGGACGTTTCCGAAACGCCGATGACTGTTCCCACTTCCTCGTTTCCGCTATGGTCGCGCACGAGCACTTTGTAAAAGCCGACGACGAGATGCGCGCTGGTGACGACGGCGCCATTATTGGTGTAGAGGAAGCCGGAGCCGTAGGCGGAATCGGTTTTGATGGTATAGACTTTTTCCTGCGCCGCTTTGATAATTTCGGTTTTTTCGGTGAGCCCTCCCCCTGCTTTTACTTCTTCTACGAGCGCGTCGAGGCTTTCTTGCTGCTGCTGGAGGAATTGTCCGATGCTGAATGCGGCTGCAATGAGCAGCAGCGTGCCTAATAATGCGGCCATGGAACGCGGCCGCCATAATCTCTTCTTCTTCCGGGCGAAGCTTCGGTGCAGCGGATCGCCGCAGCGGCGGCAATAGTTGGCTCCGTCCCTATTCATGTATCCGCAGCTGGCACAAAACATAGCGGCTCCTCCCTGCTCATGGTCTAGCGGTGGATTGAGTGAGACTATCGTAGGTTAATATTCTGAATATTATAAATTATATTACCATGTATGCGGGTAGATTGGTATACTTTTTAGGAGGAGCTTGGTTGGAGAGGTGTTTCTGCGGTGAGTTCCACCTTTTTGGGGGTGAGTTGCTACATTTTCTTGCTGAGTTCTCACTAAACCTTTCTGGGTTTCACCTTGGGAGGCGTGAGTTCCCACATGCGTGGAGGGAATGGTTGTGGGACGAGTTTCACCTTTGGCGGCGTGAGTTGCTACATACTCATAGTGAATTCCCACAAAACTTCATTGGGTTTCACCTTTCTTGGTGTGAGTTCCCACATGTTTGGAAGGAAGCTTTGTGTTTGGGTTTTTCGCTTTTCGCTGAAGGCGAAAAGCTGGCAGCTGTGGGGTTCGGTTTGGGGGGGATTGATCTCATGTAGTGAGTTCCACCTTTTCGGGTACGAGTTGCTACATACTCCTGCCGAGTTCTCACAAAACTTCTCTGAGTTTCACCTTTATTGGCTTGAGTTGCCACATGCTTGGAGAGAGATTTGTTTTAGCTTATGTGTGGGTTTATTTTCAATGCGGCTTTAAAAATTGGTTGGAGGGTGATGCGATGTTTATGAAGGAGCGTTTTGCGCCGGAGTTGTTGGAGAGTTTGCCGCGGTTGATGCAGCGGCTGCCGCGGAATCATGCGGCTTACGTCGCAGTGGAGCAGGATCATTATAATACGCGTGCTGGTTTTGGCGGTGAGCAGCAAGTGGATCATTTGCTGCGGCGGGCAAAATGGCGGGAGCCGCTTTTGGCAATCGGCGATTTGCAGCTAGCGGCGCAATTATGCCAGATCGATACGATTGTGGTGACGCCGCATTTTGCACTGGTTTTGGAAGTGAAGAATTTTTCAGGCACGCTTTCTTTTGATGAAAAGAGTTTACACATGAAGCAAGAAACGCGGGATGGCAAAGTTGCAGGTTATAATTCCCCGATTACGCAAGCGTTGAATGCTCAAGAAGAAGTGAATGATATATTTGAGGAATGTGCGGTTTCGCTGCCGGTATTTGCTTGCGTGGTGCTGCCGTATTCGACCACGTTGATCGATCAAGCGCCTACAGCGGTGCCTGTGATTTATGGCTATTCGCTGAAGCGGTTCATCTCCACCCTCCCCCGAACCGATTCACCCCTGTCTCCGGAAGAAATGGCGCACGTCAGCCAACTTCTCATCGATCGCCACAACCCTTTTTCCACAAAGAATTTTCAGGAATGGTATCGTTTTTCACTTGCGGATTTGAAGAAAGGCGTTTTATGCGTCGTGTGCGGCAGCCGGTGTTCAAAGGCGAGCCAGCGTATGTTTTTTTGCAGCGTCTGCAAATTGCCCGTCCGAGATGGCTATGCGCGGGCGCTTGCCGACTGGTTCGATTTTGCCGCGCCGGAGATTACAAATGCGCAATGCCGCGAGTTTTTGGGCTTGAAGGATAAGTATGCGGCTCGTTATGTGCTGGACAGGCTGGGGCTTGGACGGCGCGGTACTGGGCGTGGGGTTAGATATTATCGGTAGTGAGGTGGGTTTGAGGGTGATTTTCACCTTTTCGGGCGTGAGTTGCAGCGTATTCTTGCTGAGTTCCCACAAAAACTGTCTGAGTCTCACCCTTTTCTTTTCGAGTTCTTACATGTTTGGTAGTAGCAAAATCTTTAAAAAGGAGCATTCGCGGCGGCGAATGTTTTCTTATGTCGCTTTTCGCTGCAGGCGAAAAGCTGGCAATTTGAAGTTGATTTTGGTGAGGGGGATTCACTTTTTGGGTGAATTTCATCTTTTCGGGCGTGAGTTGCTACTGATTATTTCTGAGTTCCAACAAACTCTCTTTGAGTTTCACCTTTCTTCCCTGGAGTTTCCACATGCTGGTTCAATGTTGAATGTCTTCTTTTATCGCTTTTCGCTGGAGGCGAAAAGCTGGCAATTTGAGGTTGGTTTTGGTGAGGGGGATTCACTTTTCGGGTGCGTTTCACCTTTTCGGGCGTGAGTTACTACTTATTATTTCTGAGTTCCAACAAACTCTCTTTGAGTTTCACCTTCCTTCCCTGGAGTTTCCCACATAAGCCTCCATAGCAAAAGGCATCTGCGAATACTGCAGATGCCTTTTGGTGTTTCCGGGTTTATTATTTTAGGTCGATGCCGTATTTAGCAAAACCGTCTGTGCCTGCGCCGATGTAGGTGATGCCGCTGTCAGCGGGGATCAGGTCTTTGGCGCTTGGCGATGATTCGAATGTGGCGTTCGGGCCGGATGCGATTGGCGCGAATGACCAGTTGCCGTCAGCTGACGGGTTGATGGTTTTTTGCTCCAATAGGTAGTCGATGATCGCTTGGCGGTTCTCGTAGGCGTAGTCGATTTTTTCAGCTGCGTCACGGACGCCTGGGAAGTTGCCGCTTGCGCGGTAGTTGTTGGTGGCGACCAGGAATTCTTGTGCCGGGTCAATCGGCGCTCCGTTGAAGCTTAAGTTCTTGATGCGGTTGGCATCGGCATTGACGGTATTTCCGCTGCCATCGTATTTCGCTGGCTGCGTGACGTCGATTTCGTATTCAACGCCGTCGATAACGTCAAAATTGTATGTGCGGAAATCGGTGTTGATCAATGGCTGTTCGCCTGTTGCTGCTGGGTTGATTTGCTTGAATTGGCCTGCAGACATTTCGAGCCATTCTTTGACGTCGGCTCCGGTCATTTTCAATGCGAAGACGGTGTTGTCGAAGACGTAGAGGTCAGCGACGTTTTTGATGGCGACTGTGCCGGTTTTGATATCCGTGTAATAGCTGCTGTCGCCGCGCGTGCCCGCTTTGAACGGTGCTGCAGCTGACAGGATCGGCAAGTCGGCGTTCGCGGTGCCCGCTACTTTTTGCTCGACGTACCATGTTTGTGCGTTGTTGACGATTTGGACAGATGGATCGTCTTTCACCAATGAGAAATAGCTGTTGATCGGTGCTGTTGTTTCAGCTACTGGCTGGCGGACGTATTCGATTGTCGCTTCGTGGGCTTCTTTCACTGCTTCCACGACTTCTTCAGAGACTTCGTTGGTCGTTTTGTCGATTGCGCGCAATGCGGCTTTTTCTTCAACGACTTTCCAGTCCTGGCCATGCGGCGCTAGTTTCAAGTCGATGACACCAAGGTGGCTGCCGAATTTCCCCGGCATAACGACTGGTGTGCCGTTGATCGTGCCTTGTTCCTGGTCAACGTTAGGCAAATCGCTGTACGCTCCTGGGAATTGTGCGTGGTTATGTCCCGTGATGATGGCATCGATGCCGTCAAGTTCCGATAGCTGGTACGTGATGTCTTCTTCGCCGACTTCATGTGTTGCGTCTCCCATGCCTGAGTGGGAGAGGACGATAACGATGTCAGCGCCTTCTTCTTCCATGACTGGAAGGAATTTCTCGACGGTTTGTACCGCATCTTCCGCGTAGACTTTGCCTTCAAGATGCGCGCGGTCCCATTTCAGGATTTGCGGAGCCACGACGCCAATGACGCCGACTTGGACAGTTTTTTTCTTGCCGCGTCCGTCAATGACTTCTTTGTCGATGATTTCGTACGGGGTGAAGCGGTTTTTATTCGTCTCAGCATCATAGACGTTGGCGTTGAGCACTGGGAATTCCGCGTCGTCCATAACTTCGTCGAGGTAATCGAGGCCATAGTTGAATTCATGGTTGCCGAGTGTCGTGCCGTCAAAGTCGAGCGCTTCAAGTGCAGCATAAGCGGGATGTTTTTCGCCGTCTTCAAGTTTGTCGACGTTTGCGGTGTAGCTGCCGAGTGGCGTGCCTTGGATCAAGTCGCCGTTATCGAATAATAAGGTGTTGGCGTTTTCTGCACGTGCCTGCTCAATGAGGACGCCGGTTTTGGCGAGGCCGAGTGAGTTGGACTCTTTATCTTGGTAATAATCATAATTGACGAAATTGGTATGTAGATCGGACGTGCCTAGAATGCGAAGCGAGACTTCCTTTTTGTACGCGGGGCGTTCGGTGCTTGCTTGTGCCGCTTTACTTTCTTTTGCAGCCGGTGCAGCTGCTGATACTCCGCTTGCCGCCAGCATGAATGCTGCTAGCGCTAACGCCGCTTTGTTGTGGATCGACATTTTTCCATCTCCTCTTATTGTCAGATAGTTGAACAATTTCATTATACTTCGAGTAGTGAAGTAATTATAGATGCTAGCATTACAAATATATTACATTTTTGTAGAGATTGGTGAAATTACGATATTCCGCAAAACTGTAATTAAGTGAGGTGTCTATAAATCTTTTCACTTCACTCCAGCCGGACGCTTTCCGCGGGCACTACCTCAGCCGCTTCACTCGCTGCGCTCGCTCCAGTGTCTTCGGCACGTGCTGGCCCCGCTGGAGTCGCCGGCTTCCGCTTCGTTCAAAGGTATTTCTTAGTAGTTGACTATTTCTTCGAGAGAGCATACAGCAGCCATTTCTACACTCCAGATATGGAGCAAAACTGCCGAGACGCCTGCGGGAAAGCGAGACAGCCGAGACCCCGCAGGGAGCAAAGCGAGCGAGGAGGCTTGGCGCTCGCCCGCGGCAAGCGAGGCAGTTTTGCGGAATATCGCCTTAACACTTTCAAGAAATTTAGCTTCATCTACAAATTAGAGGGACACCCGCTGTGCGGATGCCCCTCTCCTTCTCTATTGTTTACTTCAAGATGCTTGTGGCTTTGTTGCCGGCTTCGTCTGTGACGGTTAGGGTGATGCTGTCGGTGCCTTCGGTGAAGCCGGGCAATGGGAAGCTGAAGGCGCCGTTTTGGTCGAGTGTGACCGGCACGGCGTCGCCTTCGCCGTTAAGCTGGTAGCTGGCGTGCAGTTTCGAGTTGAGGTCGTATGGGACTTCGAATTCGATCAGCTTTTTGTTGTAGTCGATGTATTTGTCGATGACGCGGCCGACTCCCTGGCCGGCGATGACGGAGCCGGAGATTTTCGGCTTGGTCGTTTTGACGATGACGGGAACGATGTAATCGTAGAGGTAGTTCCAGTCATCGCCAAGCGGTTCGGACATGTAATGCATTTGGTAGAGGCTGTCCGGAATTTTTTTCAAGGGCTCGCCGTTCCATGGGCGGTACAGACCGAGCAGCGGCATTTTGTAGGTGCCGGCCGCAAGTGTGGAAATTGCATGGACATAGCCGATAAAGCCGTTTTGGAATGCGCCGCTGCTTGGGTTCATGAGGTCGTATAATTCAATCGTGTTTTTGCCGACTGGTCCAGTCAGTTTGAAATTGATTTCGGCAAAGTCGTTGATGCCGTCGTTATTGAACGACAGGTCGTCTTCGGTAATGGAGAAATTCTGGATTTCGGCGAGTGGCATCGCGCTGAAGTCCGCAGCGAATGGCAACGACACGTCATAGTTTGCGCCTTTGATGTGCACGTAGCCGAGGATTTCATCGCCGTTGACGGTGCCTTGCTGCTTGGATGCTGTCAGGGTGATGTTCAGCTCTTGTTCGCCTTTCAATGTGAACGATGGTTTGTCGACGGTGACTTTGGCGTTGCCGAAGCTTTTTTTCGTGTCAACGGTGACTTTTAACGCGCCGCCTTTTCCGGTGATGTCTTTGACGATGACTTTTTTCGTCACGGAAATATTGCTTTTATTGAGCGGCTGATGGCCGAATGTGATGGTTCCTTTGACGTTGTCGACGACTGTGCCGGTGCCATTCAACACCGCTTTGTCATGGGAATAGGCGAGAAATTGCGGACGCGCCGCATCGTATGCCTGCACCCGGCCTGCTCCTTGCGCAAAAACATCGTATGCGTTGGTGTCGAGGATCTTCGCTGAATTGGACAAAGCGACTTTTACATCGAACGGTTTCCAGCCGGGATGGGCCTGCAGGATGAGCGCTGCGACTCCGGTGATGTGCGGCGTTGCCATCGATGTGCCGGTTTGGCGGATGTAGGCTTCGCTGTAATCAGCTGCCGGGAAGTCCGCTTTGTACATCGGCTTCGCGGACATGATGCTTGTGCCTGGCGCGATAATGTCCGGCTTGATGTCGAAGTTCGGCGACGACGGCCCGCTTGCACTGTAATCGGCAATCGCGTCGCCTTTTGTTTTCGTCATCGTGATGCCGCTGAACGATACGGTGCCTTTTGAAACAAGCATTTGCTGGCGGATTTTTTCGCCGTCCGTCTGCGACAAATCGAACGCTGGAATGTATTCGAACGAGTCGCCGAGGAAAAAGCCGCTCGGCTCGGGTGCTTGGGCGCCGTCGCGGATGTTGTGGATCAGCACTGCTTTCGCTCCCGCCTCTTTGGCGAATTTCACTTTGTCGTGGTATTCGATGGCACCGGACGATACAAGTGCCACTTTGCCTTTGACGCTCAGTTTGCTGTAATCCCCTTTCTCGCCGGCGTTCGGAATAGCAACGACGTCAAATGTGCCCGTTAATTGCTGCGCCGGGTTCTCATCGGTTTCTGACGCCATGAGATTGTGTTTTTTATTGAGCTCAAAGTTTCCGGCATTGAGCTTGACGGTTCCGCTGAAACGTTCTTCCGGAATCGTGCTGCTGCCGACGGTGACGGCAAGGCGGCTTGTGCCGGGGCTGGTGACGCTGCCGCGGTATAGGCCGCTATTGCCAGCCGCTGTGATGGCGAGCGTCCCCGCGAACATGGCGTTATTGAGCGCGAACGATTCGGCTCTCGCCTCTGAATTGCTGTTGCTGGCAAGCGATAAATTGATGATGTCGAGGTCCTGCCGCACCGCTTCTTCGATGCCCGCGATGATCCACGATTGCGAACCCATGCCGTAAGCGCCAAGGACGCGGTATGCATAGAGCTCCACTTTCGGCGCGATGCCTTTAAAGCCGAAAGTGTTGGCGCCGCGTGCTGCAATGGTGCCTGCTACGTGCGTGCCATGCGACGTGGCAAATGGCAGTTCCCAATTATTTATTTCCGACGAATCGCTTGCACGCTCAGACGGCTTTGTTTCAGAAGGGTCGTCTTCGGCACGGGCTTTTTTGTAATACGGTGAATGCGGCACGAAGTTCTTGCCGCCTTTGTAGACGCCTGCAAATTCAGGGTGGTCGGGATCGATGCCGGTATCCAGCACGCCGACTTTGACGCCCTGCCCTTCAATGCCTTCCGCCCACAAGCGATCGACGCCGAGGAACGATGTGCTCTTCGAGAAAGCCGCTGTAAACTTCTGATCCTGTTCAGTTGATGCCGTTGCGTGCATTTGGACGTCTGGCTCAACGAATGCGACTCCTTCGATTTCGAGGAGTTTCGCGAGGTCCGCCGCTTTCACGTTCGCGGAAAAGCCGTTGAGGACTTGGGTATATGAGTAACCTTCCTCATAGGCGATGCCGGTTTCAGCCATTGCGGCTTTGGCAGATGTTTGCTGGCTGACGATTGCTGCTTCGATTTTGTCGGTTTGTGCAGCGGTGACGCTCTCGCCTTTCAGCGAGCTGGCCCCGATTTCCAGGCCAACCGGCTTTTTCGAGAGATGGACGATGACCGCGACTTGCTGATCGCCGGACAAACTTTCCAAGTCCGGGTGCAACTGCGGTTCGCCTTGCAGGACATCGGTTTGTTCGACGATGGCTTCGCGCATTTCGAAGTCGCCTGCTGTCGGCGCTTTGACTGGTGGTGCGGATAATGCCGCTGCTGGCCATAACGCCGCAACTAGAAAGAAGATAAGAAGAATGGTGAATAACTGCTTGAACCCTTGGCTTTTCATCGGAAAACTCCTCCTTGTTTGTGCTATGTAATTATCTGAATTTTAACATATTTATGATATTATTTGTTGAAAATATTGGAAATGTACGAGATTATTATTATTTTTTATTTGTTAAGTTAAGTAGGCTGATATTCCGCCAAATAGCTGCGCTTGCCGCGGGCGAGCGCCAAGCCTCCTCGGTCGCTTCGCTCCCTGCGGGGTCTCGGCTGTCTCGTCGCTTCGCTGCCCCGCAGGCGTCTCCGCTATTTGGCTCCATATCAGCTATTTTTTATGGTATTCAATTATTCTCAGTGCTGAATAAGAGCTTTCCTCTATTTAGATCCCAAAAGTACAGTGAGAAAAATTCTATTGCGGGTTTTATTCAAGAAAAAAAGCTACTCACCGGAGTGAGTAGCTTGGGTCGTTTGCGGTTTGTTTTTCTTTTGCTTGGCGCGGTTTTTCCAGGTAGTTGATGCGCCCGGTGAAGAGCCGCGTCAGGCGGTTTTGGTAGAACAGGAATGCGCAGATCATGTTGATTTCGTTCAGTTTTTTCGTGGTGTAAACTACTCCAATTGTGATTGAAAGCGTATTATTGTTTAAATACATATATCAATATATTTTATTTCCGATAATATAAGGCTTCTTCAATGATTAACCTATAACAATATAATGTTAAGGACCTTGCGTGTTTAGCTTATGCTGGAATTAGTGCATTATTTCCCGGGAAATTATTTTGTTAAATATCTGATAGACACCGCTTCGTAAGCTCTGGGCATTGCTTACGCAATAAGTCGGGAAGAACTTCCGTCTTGTTGCTTCGTCTAGCCCTTGTTCGCGCCTTCACTGGAAATGCTCTTGAATTATTAAAAAAACATATATATTCTATGTAGTATTACTAAGCTAAATCACTGGGACAAGTTATAAAAGTGAGAGTTTCTTCTATATAGATATATTTTGGTGAAATCGAGAATGAAGCATCTTTTCAATTTCTAAGTTCAAAGGATTAATTGGAAAAGCCCTTCGCTTCTGCGAAGGGCTCCTTCTCGTGCACTTTCGCATTTCGCCCAGGCGAAATGCATGCATCTATGGTTTTGGTTTAGCGGGTTCTCTCGTTAACATGATCTAAACCGGTGTTAACATGATTTAGCTTGAGATTAACATGAAGTGCGGGAGCGTTAACATGACCTAACTGGACATTAACATGAACTGTTTGGAGTTTAACCGGCACTAGCATTCCAGCCTCACCCCACGGTCTAAGTTCTAGAGCTGAAATGGAAGAGCCTAACGCGGCTGGCAGCTGCGTTAGGCTCTTTTTCATAAACGTGCGCATTTCGCTGAGGCGAAATGCACGGCCTACGGCACCAGGTGTTTGATGCCGGGCAGCTTCTGCAGGACGCGGATGATGGCGTAGGACAGGATGAAAATGATGATCCAGGTGACGGGAATGGCTAATGCCGGGTGGAACATGGTCGGGCTGATGGACAGGTATTTGTCGAGATAGTATTGGATGAGCGGATGGATGACGTAGATGCCGAGTGTGGCGGCGCTGATCCGGGTGATGAGTTTATTGGCTTTCAGACGGCCTTCCAGATGTTGGAATAAGGTGAAGACGAATAGCGTGATGGCAAGCGAGTTCGGCCGGTAATGCTCGTAGAAGAATTCGTCGAGTTCGCCTTTGTAGTCGCTCAGGCCCTCGGTGCCGATGTAGGTACCGATATAGCCGAGGAAGGCTGCGGCAGCGAGGTGCGGCAGGTATTTTTTCGGGATGGGATAAAGGAATAGGTAAGCGCCGAGCATGAAATAGCCGATATACGGCTCGAACATTCCCGCTTTGAATGCGACGTCGAAGCCGAGAAAGCGGTTGATGAACGGCATCAGGACGCTGAAGAGAAACCAGAATCCCAGGAAATACAGGAAGGTCTTCTGCGTCATGCGGTCGACGAGGATGCGCAGGAACGGCGCCATCAGGTACAGGCCGATGATCGTGTACAGGAACCACAGGTGGAAATAGACATCATCTGTCAGGAACAACGTAATGGCTTCCCCGGCGGTATAGCTGCGGCCTTGTTCCAATATGCGGTACAGCAAGTAGATGCCGCTCCAGAACACCAACGGAATAAATGCTTTGGCGAGGCGTTTTCTCAAAAAGCTCCATACCGGTTCGTCGGACTTTTTCGTCAAGAGCAATGCGCCGCTCAGCATGAAAAACACCGGCACACACCAGCGCGTGGCGGAGTCGATGGCGTTGGCGAGCTGCCATTCCCATGCTTCCGGCGGTTCGGCGTTGATGATTTTTGACAAGACGTGGATGCCCACGACGGTGAAGATCGCCAATACCCGCAGCCAGTCCATGTATTCAAAGCGTTGCGCCATCGTCTTGCCCCCTTCATTTATACATCCGAACGGTGTTTGTACGTTAGTAATCAATGCCCTGCTTTGCTGCAGGGTAAACTCACCCGTGCAGCAGGCAGTCGCATAGTTCGTCGAGCAATTTTCGGTATTGCGGATCCTTGGTGATGTCGATGCCGAGCGCTTCGAGCTTGTCGAGGTTGAACGGATCGGTGTTGTCGAGTTTTTCCGTGCCAGCCCCGTCCAGCTGCGCCTGGAAACGGAAATAGCGGCGGCGGCCATTGACGGGCGGCACGACTTGGCGCAGCTGGTAGTCGACCGTGTCGCTGCTGCCGTCCATCATGATGTCGAGCATCGGGCGCGCCCAGCCGATATGGCCCCATTTCGAAGCATCCTTTTCGTTGATCGGCGCATGGGCGGCCCCGGTGCCGAGCGACACGACAAGGAACTCTTCCTCATCTGCGTAAATCGCTTTGGCTTCGGCGTACGCGCACATTGCCGGATTATTGGCGAAGACGCCGCCGTCAATAAAAGCATATCCGGGCAGCGACGGGATTTTTTTCGGCACGAAATACGTCGGCGCCGCAGAAGAGGCCCGGCCAGCTTCCTTCATATAAATGTTTTTATGCGGCGGTGTATCGTCGTGGGGATCTTTCGGCGCTTCCGGCACTTCCCCCAGCCTTGAATGCGGACTGCGGAAAAATTCCGGGCTGCGCTGTTCGATTTAATAGCTCGGTATGAGGACGTCGGCCAACGCGTCCGACAGGCGGGCTTCGCCGAAATAATTTTCCAGCACGCTTTCGATGCCGCGCTGGCTGTAACGACGGTAAAGGAATTGCCCGAATGGCAAGTTCAAGAGAAACGGCCGCTTGAAAATCGTCGGCAAATCGCGCTTCAACGATTCACCGAGTTCTTTCGCGCTGTATTTGGGAGCGGAATTTTGCCTTTCCGGATTTTTCGGTACGGCGAGACCCAGTGCCAGCATGCCCCCCACTGATGTGCCGGCCATCAAATCGAACAGTTCGGAAATCGGTTTGCCGGTGCGTTTTTCGATATCGTCGAGCACTACTGCGGGAATGATGCCGCGCACCCCTCCGCCATCTATGGATAGTATCTTTTTCATCGCGCTGCCTCCTCCAAATATCAAATTTCTATAAATTCTGATTATTATCAGGGTAAGTTAGAAAGTCTTAAATGTCAAAAAGAGCAAACCCGCGGATTCTTTTCACCTAAAAAAGAGCGGTTTTATTATTTTATTTTAGTAAATACATTTTTCAGAATAGTAATTTATCCAATACATCAAAAATGTATTAATTCGAGATAATTATTTCCGTATTCGAATTAATTCTGAATACTCTCAATTATTGTGTATTTGTATAATATTTATACAGCATTTCTGTTGATCCAACGGTGTTTGCTGGCGGATGTTTCGCTGTCGTTTATTACGACAAGCGTAATATTCATCACTAATCTTTGGAAATTAATGACTGAAATTCATGTAATAATTACGTAAAAAACTGCTCAAAACCCATGTTTTCTGGATTTTAAACATTTTTTCGAAAAAAAGATGGACGCTGAAAGCGTTGATACGACTGGTTTTATTAACACAGAATATTTTTGTTATACAACTGTAATATAACTGCAATCGAATTGACGTTGTTATTATATGACCCAACATCTATAGTAAATAACAGATTGGTAAACAGACAAACTTATTGTTCGATAATATAAAACGTTAGGGGAAAAACAATGAAAAAATTAGTCTTCACACTTCTTGCAGCTAGTTCATTGGTATTTACTAACTCTGCTACTGACGCACAAGCAGCGTTCACATCAGAAAACAACACAACTACTACAGCTTATGAGGCTGTTCAAACATTAGAAACTAACGAAGTAAACGAAGTGGTGGAAGTCGCAGCTGCGAAAGCAACTGCAAAATCCGGTACTTATAAATTGAAATACAACACAAATGTCCGCGCTGACGCTGGCACGAAATACAAAGTGTTGAAAGTCGCTAAAAAAGGCGCAACTGCTACTGCTACTCACCAGAAAAAAGTAGGCAAGCAAACTTGGTACAAAGTGAAAGTCAGCGGCAAACACGGCTGGGTCCTTAGCACATTGTTGACATCTACGAAAAAAGCTACTGCTAAAAAACCGACAGTGGTCAAAGCTTCAAACTCAACTGTAACTTCTAAAGCCGTTTCAGTCGGCTTGTCACTTAAAGGAACACCTTACCGTTTCGGCGGCACAACAACTGCAGGATTCGATTGCAGCGGCTTCACGCAATATGCGTTCAAACAAGCAGGCAAAAGCATTTCACGCACAACACTTGGCCAATTCGCTGATTCTGTAACAGTTTCAAGCCCACAGCCAGGAGACTTGATCTTCTTCGCTAACACGTACCGCCCAGGCATCTCTCACGTCGGCATCTACATCGGCAACGGCCAATGGGTACACTCTGGCGGCAAGAAAGCTGAAGTCCTAAGCGTAAACGCACCATACTGGGGCGATAAATTCCACAGCTACAAGCGTCTTAAATAAGAAATTTCGAGAGTCCCCTGTATGGGGGCTCTTTTTTTGTTGTTTGGAGGGTGTTGTTTTATATAGAAGGAAGTTGTTTTTTATAGAGGGTTTCTCCCATATGGATTGATGCATTTCGCCATGTCGGAATGCGCACGTGCACCAAAAGAAGCCTAACGCAGCTGGCAGCTGCGTTAGGCTTTTCCATTTATGCTCTTGAACTTGATCATGTAGAGATACTCTCTGGAGCACTCTATTTTGCTAGTGCCGGTTAACTTCCCAACAGTTCATGTTAACGTCCAGCTAGGTCATGTTAACTCACCCGAACTTCATGTTAACTTCCAGCTGACTCATGTTAACTCCTACTTAGTTCATGTTGACGCAAGAATCTTCTACTCAAAAAACAGATGGATGCATTTCGCTCAGGCAAAATGCGCAAGTGCTGGAGAAGGAGCCGTTCGCCGAGGCGAACGGCTTTTCCATTTATACTCTTGAACTAGAATCTTAAAGAGACGCTCCATCGCTAGTGCCGGTTAAACTCAAAAGAGTTCATGTCAAACTCCTGCTAGGTCATGTTAACGATCCCGCACTTCATGTTAACTTCCGGCTAGATCATGTTAACGCCGATTTAGTTCATGTTAACGGGAAAAAGCTTGAATCTTAGCCCATAAAAAAAACACGCTCGGCAGCTGCCGGGCGTGTTTGGTTTATTCGTGCATCATCGTTTGGATCTGGTAGTCGCCGTATTCATCGATGACGACGGTGAAGATGGTGTGGTGTGTTTCTTTCAGCGTTTCGCCACTTTCCGTGTCGTGGTAGATGAATTCGGCTGTCGCTTCGATCAGCGCGTCGTTTTTGCTGATTTCAACGCGGGCAATAGTGGCGTTTACGGCGTCGAACGTCCGTGTTTCACTTCTCAGCTCTTCCACTTGCTTCTTGCCTTCAATCGCCCCTTCACTGTCTGGAAGCAGGTAAGATTCGTAGTAATTCATTTCTGGGTCGTTCAATGCGTATGGCAGCAATTCATAATAGCCTTCAATAAAACTTGTCAGCAAAGATTCGTCGAAATAGGCGTCTTTGACGTCTGGCAAGACAACTTCTTCTTCTTCGTATTCAATCGGATTGTTGATCCATTCGGCCAATTGGCCGGAGATGCTGTGGATCGGAATGGCGTAGCCAAGTTCAGGCGTCTCTTCGAGGATAATCGAGTTGATGCCGATGATGCTTTCCGATTCAGCATCGATCAGCGGTCCGCCACTGGAGCCTTTTTTCAAGATTGCGGTCATTTCGTAAAGTCCATTGTATTCGTAATCGGATGAAAAGCTCTTGCCGACTGCCGTGATTTCACCTTCGGTAGCAGTATTCGCCTGGTCTTCCGGGCTGCCGATTGCGACTACTTTCGTACCTACAGCAACTTCTTCTGAAGCCATTGGCATCGGCTGTTTGCCGGCCAATTCTTTGACCCGTACCAACGCAACGTCGGTCGTTTCAGAAAAGCCAATGACTTGGCCGTTGAATTCCTGGCCGTTGCTGTTTTTCAGCATCACATACGACGCATCCTTGACGACGTGGGCATTGGTCAAGATATCCCCTTTATCGTTGTAAAGAAAGCCTGAGCCTTGTTCCAGGTCCGTATAAAGCGTATAGACATGCGTTTGGGCGTTGGCAATCATTTGGTCAAGGTCTTTTTCAGGTGCTTCGACCGATACGGCCACCGGTTCCACTTCTGGTTCCGGTTCTTGTTCTGGTTCCGCTTCAGGCTCCGGCTCGGTCACGACGATTTCTTCAACCGGCTCTTCTTGAGCAGGCTTGTCTTCCCGTGCATCCTCAACAGTACCTTCAACAGGCGGCGCTTCTTCTGCCGGCACTTCGATTTCTTCCGCTTTCGTATCAAAACCTGCGTAATTCTTCTCGCTGAATGCGTGTTCTTTCATTTGCATGTCAGGCTGGTCATTTTGCTCAATCAAGGCATAGCTTCCGCCGGTAACTCCCAGCAAGAGCAAGAGCGATAATACCGCTGTCCAAATGCGGCGTTTCGGGCTCTGGCCTTGTTTTCTATGTTCAATGCGTTTATTCATAAAATCCGTCACTTCCCTTTTCATGTCCTTCATATAGACGAGCGAAGGTGCTAATGGTTTCACCTGGCCAAGTTGCTTTTTCTATTATAGCAAGCCCCGGCGAAAAGTTCCGCTCAGAGCGCTAAGATGCATCAAAAGAAACCCTAAAAGCACCGTTTGGCAGAAAAAAAACGCGCAGCCATGTAGGCTGCGCGGTTTTAGAGTTTGTTGATAAAGATAACTCATATCTCCAATTGAGTCGATATTCCGCAAAACAGCACCGCTTTCCTGCGGGCTTGCGCCGAACTAACTCGTGCTAGCGCCTGAGTGGATTTCGGCACTTCATCGCTTCCCTGCTCCCGCGGGAGTCGGAGCTATTTTGCTCTATATTTGGAGAAACGAGAGAAATTACAGAAATTGAATCTTTCATGCTCTTCAATAAAAGAAGTGATTCTCTATTAAGATATACCTTTGAATGAAGCGGAAGGCGGCGACTCCTGCGGGAATAGTGGGACGATGGAGACCCCGGAAGCACGCGTAAGCGGGCTGAGGAGGCTCCATTGCCCACCCCGCGGAAAGCGTCCGGCTGAAGCGCAATGAAAAGAGTTGTAGATGACTCTCTCTAAAAAAAGTATAAAACCCGCACAGCCAAGGCTGCGCGGGTTCAAGAGATTAGTTATTATCCAAAAGCTCTAGAATATCAAGGCTGCGATAAAGCACTACTGCTGTTTCGCCGCGTGTGATGCGTGCTTGTGGATCGAATGTGTTGCCTTCGCGCCCAGTGAACACACCAAGTGCTTCGGCTTGTTTCACGGTTTCAAGCGCGTACGAGCTGATTTTCGATTGATCCGCAAACTTATGTGTTGCGTCCAAGCCTTCAAGGAGTGAAGCATCCTCATAAGCGATTGCGCGGATCATCATCGTTGCAGCTTGTTCGCGTGTAATCGGCGCGTTCGGGTTGTAGTTCCCTTTTTCATCGCCTTTGACGATTCCAGCGCGTGCAGCTGCTTCGATTTCTTTGTAAGCCCAAGTCGTTTTCGAGTTGACGTCAGAGAATGTCCCCGTCGAGTCTTTGACTTCCAATTCCAGCGAGCGGACCAATAATGCCGCAAGCTGAGCGCGCGTCAAGTCAGCGTTCGGTCCGAACAATGTCTCTGTTTGGCCGTTGATGATGCCTTGTGTCGCTAGCGTTTCGATCTGGTCTTTAGCCCAGTAAGTCTGGATATCCGAGAAAGTTGTCTTCTCTTTCGTGATTGTGAATGATTTCTCTGTCACGTGCCCAGCCAAATCTTTCACCACGAATTTGAATTTATTTTCGCCCATCTTCACAGGCACTGTTGCCGTGATGTTTTTATTGAAGCCTTTGTCGTATGGCTCTACAAGGTCTTGGCGGAACACTTCATCGTCATAGATGTAAGCGGCGATTTGGCCGAAATTGTCTTTGACGTTGAATGTTACTTCCACTTCATCCACGTTGCCTTTAACTTTTGCCGGTACGGTTACTGCTGTAACGACAGCCGGTTTCGTATCAACGTGCACTTCGCGGCGCAATTCCATTTCGTTGCCGAATGCATCCACTGCTTTAACCGTTACGTATTGCACGCCGTCAGCCAATGTCAATGTGTGTGCAAAGTTCTTGCCGTCGAATGAAGTAGCTTCTTGGCCGTTCACTGTCAATGAAACGATTTTCGAATCGTCCTCGACCGTCCCTTTGACTTCGACTTTATTCGTATTATGGACTGAAGTCACTTCAGGTGTCGTGAAGAAGATGACCGGTTCTTTCGTTTCTTCTGGGTACGTTGAAAGTTCGACTTCTGTTGAGTTGCCAGCAACGTCGTAGAATACCGCTTTCACGTCATCGCCTTTCACAACATCGGCAACTTTGTATTCATTTGTTGCTGGAGACAACGATTTCGCCGTTTCGCTTTCCGTCACTTCTTTGCCGTTGACGAATACTTCCCAGCGGTCTGCGTCGTTATTGTCTGTGAAGCTTGATACTTTTACAGTGCTTGCAGCTGTGTCGAATGAAGCGTCTGCTTCAGGCTTAACCGTATCCACTTTGATCGGGAATTCGATTGACTGCCATTCAGCGCCTTCAAAATCGATGACTGCGCGCAGCTGGATTTGGTAATCGCCGTCAGTGACAGTTTTGCCGTAGACTTTTCCATCCCAAGCATAAAGCGGGTTAAGTGTGTACGGTGCTTCTGTCGAATAATGTTTGATCAGGTCTTTGCCTGTTGCAATCGTACGCAATTTCTTGCCGTCTTTGTCCAAGACGTTGACTTCCAAGTTTTTCGCGTTGCGCATCAATGTGAAGACCGGAAGCGCCAAGTCGACTGATCCATCCGCGTTCGGAGAAAATGCGAATTTCTCTGGCACGTATCCGCCAGCGAATGTTCCGCCAGTGATGTCATTGCCTTCGTCGTCAATCAAAAGAGTCGTGCCGTAGAAAGATGTTGGATCCCATGTAAATTCATCGAAGATGCTTGCGTCGTCCCATTCGCCGTTAAAGCCGAAGAATGGCACTTGCAGATCCGGGTTGCCGGTTACTTCTTCTTCAGGATCCTGCAATGATACGAAGCCATCGATGAAGAATCCGTTCGTGAAGTTTTGGTAGAATTCTTCATCGCTCAATGCTGAAGCATCAACCGTTACTGTGAATTCTTTGCTGCTGTTTGCCGGTACTGTCAGTGTTTCCGGAGCGTCGATTTGAACGTCGTCCGTGATCACTTGTGAACCGTAAAGGTTCGGTACTGTGATAGCCGTTCCTTTGTCATCCACCAGATTATCCGTTTGCAGGTCTACATATACATCGTAGCTAGCGTCTTCATCTTTGAAGTTCTCCGCTTTCAATGTGAATGAGAATTTGCCGTCTTTGATTTCTTTCAACGCCACTTTTCCAAGGCCAGTTGCTGTGTCTGTCAACATTACGTCCGTAGACAAAGCATCATGCAATGACATAAGCCCTGCACCTTGGCGTCTTGGCGAAACGAATTCGTTTTCATCCAAGTTCACGACGTCTGCCGTGTTCATCATCAAGTTTTTCGCGTATGTCACGCGGTCTTTGCCTTTCAGGCCAAGCTCGTTCATGCGCTCGAACAATAACGCCGCGCCGCCCGCTACGTGCGGAGCTGCCATTGACGTACCGCTCATCAAGCCGTACTCGTCGTTGTTCAATGTTGAGAAGATGTTGCCGCCTGGTGCTGTGATTTCAGGTTTGAAATCCAAGTTCGGAGTCGGGCCCCACGATGTGAAATCGCTCATTTCGCCCGCTGCCGGGTTTTTCATTTCAAAGAATTCGCCGTCGAACTCAATTGTCGGTGTCGTGCCTGCATCCAATGCCGCTTTCATCGCTTGTCCGTCCGCTTGAAGCGCTGACATATAAGGGATTTGAATCGCTGCATCAGAAGCCATGCTGATTGTGCCAGTTGTGTTGTTGTAGATGATGACCGCTGCAGCGCCTGCTGCTTGGGCGTTCAATCCTTTTTCAACAAATGAAATCGATCCGCGGGATACTAGAGCTACTTTACCCGTGAAATCTTTGCCTGCGAAGTCAGCCGCTGTACCGAAACCAGCGTCCATCACTTCATAAGAAGCTTCCGGCAAATCGCGTGGATCTTTGTCGTTCGCCAACAAGTACAAACCGCGCTCTTCGCCTGTGCCGATATCAAAACCGAAGCTCATCGCTGTGATGATGTCGTTTTCGAATGAAGCCACGCCGAACGAATCCACTGATACACTTGGTGAACCTGTCAATGCGTAATCCTGGTTATCCGCTGATGGATAATAATAGCCCGATCCGAACATATCCGAGTTCCCTGCGGAAATGGACATCAAAATGCCGTTATTCGTTGCGCGTTCAACCGCTTTTTGCTCCGGGTTCGATGTATCAACGAAACCTGCAGTCGAGCCAAGTGACATGTTAATGACATCCGCGCCCAATTTGATCGAATCGTCAATCGCTTTTACGTAAATATCGCCGTAAGTCGATGGGAATTTAGGATCGTTGCCGAATACTTTCAACGCCAAAAGCTGTGCTTCAGGAGCAACACCTTTAATGCCGCCGTTTTCTTCATCGCCGTTCGCTCCGACCGTACCTGCAACGTGCATACCGTGCATAGAAGCTTCTGGTCCAAGGTCAAGGATTTCGTTATTGCCATCCATGTAGTTATAGCCGAAAGGCACTTTAGCTGTATGGTATTGGCCATTTTCCACTAAACCGTCTGCCGCCAATTGATCCACTTCCGCTTTCGTGATGTCGCCAGTCGCGTCATCCGTCAGCACCATGTCTTTGTGGCTTGGATCGATTCCTGTGTCAATAACGCCGACAACCATGTCTTCGCCAGTGTAACCGTAATCATTCCACACTTCTTGCGCCTGTACCAAGTCCTTCGAATACTTCATCTCCGGCTGGACTTCAGGGCGCTGGTATTCAGTCGCTTCGTAGACTGCTTGAACGCCAGTCGTATTCGCGATGCCTTCTACTTCACCCGCTTCAACTTCTGCTGAGAAGCCGTTGAAAACAGTAGTGAAATTCTCGAAATATGTAATGCGGGGTGATTTTTTCAAAATCGAAGCCTTAACAGAAGCTTGATCTTTTTCTACCGCCGCTTCTAATGACTTCTTCTGGGAATCCGGCAAGCTCTTATAAAGAACGCCTTGGTTGGTAGCCGTTTCAATTGCTGGCGCTTTCTCAAGCTCTACAATGATCCGCACTTTCTTGCTTGGATTTTCCGGATTGACGAACTTGTCCGGCAAGGCCAAAGCTGGCTTTTCTAGTTCCATCGTAATGGGTTGTCTTGCTTGCAGCTCCGCTGCCGCCGTGCCGGTGATGCCGAACGTCGCTGAACTCAGCGTCATCATGATGGCTGCAGCCACCACTAAAACTGATTTAGACTTGCTCAATGTGTTTCCCCCTTGTGCTTTTTTTGCAATTGATACAATGTTTTCAATTGCGTAACAACTTAAATTTACCATAATTTTTCATTAAAGAAAAGATTATTAAATGATTCAAAAGGTTTATTTTTTGGAATGTGCTTACAATTTAATATGTAATTGTAATACAACAGTCTATACTTCCAATTTCACCCTTGTGTACTTGGTATGAGATAAATATTTATGTTATTTAAAGAATATAAAGTCATTTCATCTTAGGCATACCGGATTCTGCA
>NZ_JASDCW010000036.1:0-26514 GCF_030407685.1 Planococcus sp. APC 3906
AGGTTCGCGGGTTTTTTGCGTGTTCAGACATTTCGGTTCAACATCCGCAAGCCATTCAAGATGACCAGGATGGTGCTCCCCTCATGGCCAAGCACACCAAACGGCAGTGTGATGGCTTGAAAGAAATTAGAGATGATCAGTACGATGATGACACCGATGGAAAAATAAATGTTTTGTTTGACAATGCGCTGCATTTTTTTTGCCAGACGGATCGAGTAGGCGATACGCGATAAATCGTTTTTCATCAAGATGATATCCGCTGTTTCCAGGGCAACATCTGTGCCTTCTCCCATCGCAATTCCGACTGTGGAAGTGGCAAGTGCAGGGGCATCATTGATGCCGTCTCCGACCATGCCGACGGTGCCATAATTGTCCAGCATATTTTTGATGTAGGTGACTTTGTCGCCTGGCAGGCATTCCGCGATATAATCGTCGACTCCGGTTTCGCTGGCAATGACTTTTGCGGTTTTTTCGTTATCGCCTGTAAGCATAAGACAGTGGATGTCTTTGCTTTTCAGCTCACGGATGGTTGTTTTAACGATTTCACGAACCGTATCTTTCAATGCCATCGCGGCGACGATGCCTTTGCTGTCGCGCACAAACGTGACAGTCTTGCCTTGGTTGGCCAGAGTTTCCAAGAGGCCGCCTTCAAAAGCTTCCGCGTCGCTGGAGCCGACAAATCCCGGTTTGCCGACCAGCAATTGTTCTGCAGCGATGAACGCTTTCAGCCCATATCCGGGCACATCTTCGATTTGGACATTGGGAAGAGGTTCAATTCCTTGCTGGATAATGTAGTCTGTAATTGCTTTTGCTAAAGGATGGTTCGATTGGGATTCAATCCCGGCTACTTTTGCCATGATTTCCTCGCGGTCGACGCCTTCGCGGATAACAAAGTCTGTGACTTCCGGCCTGCCGCGTGTCAGCGTACCCGTTTTGTCGAATGCGATAGCCTTTACTTGGCTTAAATTCTCCAGGTGCATGCCGCCTTTAAAGATGATGCCGCTTTTTGCGCCATTTGAAATCGCTGCCAACGTGGCTGGCATGATGGACGCCACGACAGCGCAAGGTGAGGCCACGGTCAGCAGCACCATCGCCCGGTAGAAAGTGGTCGTCCAGTCCCATCCGAGTATGTAATGCGGGAGAAACAGCATCAGTACGAATACCACCAGCACCACTTTTACATAGGGGCCTTCAACTCGTTCGATATACTGCTGGGAAGGAGATTTCTCGCTTTCCGCTGACTGAACCAGATCAATGATTTTTTGAAACAGTGTTTCGGAACTCGGCTTCGTCATCACCATTGTGATGGCGCCGGTCAAGTTGACGGTGCCTGCAAACAAGGTGTCTTGCTCGTATTTCGAAGCAGGAATCGATTCGCCGTTGATGGCGGATTCATCGACCGCGGTCTGCCCGGAGAGGATTTCGCCATCAACCGGAATGCGTTCGCCCGGTTTGACTGCGACGACATCGCCAGTGTTCAATTCTTTTACCGAAACCCGTTCAGTTTTGCCATCTTTCAACAGCCACGCTTCCTCGGGCTGAAGGTCCATCAACGCAGAAATTTCCTTTCGGCTTTTGTTCATCGTATACGTTTCAAGTGCGCCGCTCAGCGAGAATATGAAAATCAAAATCGCACCTTCAGTCCAATAGCCGATAATGGAAGCGCCGACAGCTGCAAGAATCATTAGAATTTCTACATTGAGATCTTTGTTTTCAATGGTTTTCTTGATGCCGTATTTCGCTTTAGCATAGCCGCCAATGCCGAATGCCAGCAAATAGGCGGCGATATAATAAGGGCTAAGTTCCTGTGTTTCCAAATAATACGCAACAAGAATTAAAATTCCTGATGCAATGGCAGCGATCAATTCGATATTGGTACGGATAAAAGCCATCTCTGCGCCTCCTTCTTGGAGCTGTGACTATTTTAGATTGCAAAGACCCAACAATAAGTCCTTTTTCTTCATATTACCATATAGTTATCCGAATTTTTCATCTATTCAACTGCGCGATGGCAATAAAAAAACCACTGCCTGTGAAGGCAGTGGTTGTTGGATACATTATTGATCTTCAGTTGGACGGGATTTGAATTGCTGCATTTTGTCCTCAAGGTCGTCGACCATGGCAATCAGGCGGTCGATGTCTTCAAGTTCCGTGTTTTCCGGTTCGATGGTATCCAATACTTGCAGGAAGATATTCAAGCGCTGCTTCATATAATCGACTTGCTGTTCTTTATTCGTAATGGATTTTCCCATTTGGTACACCTCTTTCCATCCCTAATAATAGCGGAAACACCGCTATTTTTCAATGAAATCTGGATAAGTAGAATTAATGAATACCAATTCTCGATATTCCGGAAAACAGCCTCGCTTGCCGCGGGCAAGACATGGGCCGAAGCTAGCGCAGCGATGAAGAGACAGGGGCAGAGGTTTTCAGGCGTCTCCGCTGTTTTGCTCCATATCGAGAGATATCCAAGCGACCCGAGCGATTTTCATTCTGCTGCTTCTTTGATGTAACTTATATAGGTAATAAGAGTGATTTAGCCTCTTTCAATGTTTTGAATATTTACTTAATTGTTTTGCTGTGTTAGATTAAGAATAATAACAGCGAGGGGAGGCCGAAGGGAAATCGACGAAACCAATCGTGTTAGAACACTAAGGAGGGGGTTCGTACATTTCGCCGGCAGCTTAGCCGAAGAAATAAGAGCTATGAAAAACCAAGAGGATATTGAAGAAATGTAAAGGCTCAGCCGCGATCTGAAATTCAGACACGGACTGAGCCTTATTTGTTATTTGATAAGTTCGTAGGTTTCAACCACTTCAATGCTGTCTTCCACTGAACGGACCATGGAGCAGTTTTTTCGGGTCAATTCCAAGACGCGGTTCATTTTGGAATCGTCGATATCGCCTTTGATCACAAAGTGGATATGGACTTTCTCAATGCGCCCGGCTTCTTCATCGATCCGAACGACTTCTTTCACTTCGACTTGAATGTCGTCTGCCGGCATCCGTTTTTTCTCCAATACCTTCCGCACAATTCCTGCACTGCAGATGGCCAATGACGCGACCATCAATTGGTACGGGCGGAATCCCAATTCCTCGTTGGTGGAAACGTTCAATGTGCCGAACGGCAAATCTCCCGAAAACCCATTTTCTGTCATGGTAAATTTCATCTAAAATCTCCTCCTTGTGTTAAAATTGTAGCTGAATTCTTTTTAAAATCAAAAGAACGTGCTTACTATAGGAGGAAATATGAAAGATTTATTGAAAAGCGGGCAGGGCAGGTTCTGGATTTTGGTTGCGATCGTCTCCATTTCAGGATTTTCCCAAGGCATGCTATTGCCGCTGATAGCAGTTATTTTCGAGCAAGATGGTGTGTCTTCGGCTTTGAATGGACTTAGTGCCACTGGCCTTTATATTGGTACTTTAGTGATTGCACCATTCATGGAACCCCAATTGCGCCGTTTCGGCTATAAACCTCTGTTATTAGTAGGCGGGGGAATGGTGATTGTTTCGCTCCTGCTGTTCCCATTGTGGAAGAGCGTCTTTTTCTGGTTTTTCCTGCGGATTCTCATCGGTGTAGGCGATCAGGCGCTGCATTTTTCGACGCAGACGTGGATTACCAGTTTTTCTCCCCAACACCGGCTTGGGCGCAATATCGCGATTTATGGCATGTCTTTCAGTATCGGCTTTGGATCAGGGCCGCTTTTTGTTCCGCTGATTGAAGTTTTTGAAGCATTGCCGTTTATCATTTCCGGTTTGCTGTGCTTGGCGGCATGGTCGCTGGTGTTTTTTCTGGACAATGATTTTCCGGAAGTTTCAGTCGGAGCAATGGCGAAGAAAGGGACGCTCGGCCGTTTCAAAGCGGCCCTTGTGCTTGCCTGGGTGGCATTTTTGCCACCGCTTGGCTATGGATTTCTCGAAGCTTCCATTCATGCCATTTATCCGGTCTATGCGCTTCGCCAGTCGATCGAAGTGGAAATGGTCTCCATCATGCTGGCTGCTTTTTCAGTGGGTGCGATTGCGACACAATTGCCGCTTGGCGCATTGAGCGACCGGATCGGCCGGCGAAATGTCCTGTTGTTCGGCTTGCTGGGCGGCATTTTGGCATTTGGTGCGGCCAGCTTTTTTGAAGAGCAAGCTTGGCTGACAGTGGCCTTTTTCGCTGCTGCCGGCATGTGCGTCGGCTCGATGTTTTCGCTCGGCATTTCCTTCATGGCCGATTTGCTTCCTAAAGAATTGTTGCCTACCGGCAATCTGCTTTGCGGCATTGCATTCAGCATCGGCAGTTTATCCGGACCATTCCTGGGCGGGCTGTTTATCGAACACGCTGGCGGATTGAGCTTCCTGCTGCTGATTTCGGTGATGCTGCTGCTTTTATTCTTATTGATCCTGACACGCGGCGGACGCCAATCGGAACAAGCTGCGCTGCAAAAATGAAGTTGAAAATGAAAAAGGGGCACGGACAGCCGAATGGCGTCCGTGCCTCTTTTTGCGTTGCAGCAATTAAAAGCTGTTTATTTTTTTCTTTCCAGCAATGTGACGGCTTCGACTTGCGCAGTTTGCGGGAACATATCGACCGGCTGGATATACTTGATATCGTAGACTTTCGATAATTGCTGCAAATCTTTCGCCAATGTCGAAGGGTTGCACGAAGTGTAGACAAAGCGCTTCGGCTGGACCTTCAAAATCGTTTTCAATAAGGAATCAGCCAAACCGGTGCGCGGCGGGTCCACTGTCAGCACGTCAGGCACAAAACCTTCGCTCGCCCACAGTTCGAGCCATTTCTCTGCAGTACCGGTGACGTATTTCGCTGTAACGCCTTGTTTTTTCGCATTTGCCTTGGCATCGACGACACTTTCGTGGATAACGTCCATGCCGCGGATTTCTTTCGCGCCATCTGCCAGCCACAAGCCGATGGTGCCGACGCCACAATAGGCATCGACGATCGATTCGTTGCCGGTCAATTGCGCGGCACGTTTGATTTCATTGTATAATGCCACGGTCTGGCTCGGGTTCAATTGGAAGAACGCGCGTGCCGACAAGTCGAATGCCAGCTCGCCCAATTCTTCATGGATTGTATCTTTGCCGTAGAGCGTGATGGTTTCATCACCGAATATCAACGATGTTTTTTCTTTATTGATGTTCTGGACGATTGATACAAGGTTGGTATCAATCTTTTGGAGTTTTTCCAGCAAAAGTTCTTTTTGCGGCAATTTCGCGCGCGTAGTGACTAACACCAGCTGGATTTCGCCGGTTTGGACACCGGTTCGGACAACGATGGTCCGGATGATGCCTTTCATCGTTTTGCCGTCGTAAATTGGCATTTTCAATTCTTCCAGAATGCGTTTGACTGCATTCGTAATGACAGTGGTATCGGGATGCTGCACGATGCATTGTTCGATATCGAGCAATTGATGAGAGCCTTCGGCGAAAAGGCCAGCAATGACTTTCGTGCCTTTCAAGCGGGTCTGGAACTGGCTCTTATTGCGGTAGCGCCAAGGATCTTCCATGCCGATCGTGTCTTCAACTTTCACGTTGACGCCTTTCAGGTAACGCTCCAAAGCCTGCATGACAAGATCGCGTTTCTCAACCAGCTGCTGGCTGTATTCCAGGTGCTGCAATTGGCAGCCGCCGCACGCGTCGTAAATCGGGCAAGGCGGCGTCTGGCGATGAGGGGAGGCTGTGCGCATTTTTAAAATGCGGGCTTCCGCAAAATTGCGTTTAACTGTCGTGATTTGTGCGGTGATTTCTTCGCCTGGCAATGCACCGGGCACGAATACGACATTTCGTTTGTAATAGCCGATTCCTTCACCGTTGATGCCAAGCCGTTTGATCGTCAAAGGGAATTTCATCCCCTCTTCGATAATAGGTGTTTCGTTCATTCGGTCACGTCCTTCATATTATGCATCCGTCCATTATAGTCCTATTTATAGATATCAGCCAGTGCTGACGGCAAATCCGGAAAATTGAAACGGAAGCCATGCTGTTCGAGCACTGTCGGCAAGGCGCGCTGGCCAGTTAATACGAGCCGGCTTTTGTCGCCGAGTGCAAGTTTTAAAGCGATGCCAGGAACCGGTATCAAATGCGGGCGGTGCAGGGCATGGCCGATTTCTTTGCCGAACTCTTTCATTCGCTGAGGCTGCGGCGCTGTAACGTTGAAAGCTCCTTCAAGCTCTTTCGTTTCCAGCGCGAATTGAATCGCACGCGCGGCATCGGTGACATGGACCCACGAAACCCATTGCTGGCCTGAGCCGACAGTGCCACCGGCAAACAATTTATAAGGCAATGCCATAAGCGGCAGCGCCCCCGCATTTTTTCCGAGCAGGATGCCGAAGCGTCCATAGGCGACGCGTACGCCGTGGACTTTCGCATGGTCTGCGAGTTTTTCCCAGTCGACGACTGTGCGCGCCAGGAAGTCTGTGCCGGTTTCCGAAGAAGTTTCCGTATAAGTGGCAGTTTCAGAAGCGGGATAAATGCCGATGGCACTGGCATTGATCAATGTCTGCGGTTTATGGATCAATTTACCGATAATCCGCAGCACTTCTTCTGTGGCTTCCATACGGCTATTGTAGATTTCCCGTTTCTGCTGCTCGCTCCAGCGGCCATCATTAATCGATGAACCCGCCAAGTTGACGATGGCATCAATGCCCTCGAGCTGCCGTTCCGGTGCAGCTCCTTCTGTCAGCCATTGGACGTATTTTGTGTTGGGCGTCGATTCTTTCGGGCTTCTTGTTAAAATGTATACAATATGGCCGTTAGTGTGGAAAAGACGTGTTAATTCTTTGCCTAAAAAGCCTGTTCCGCCAGTAATTGCAATCTTCATTCTCATCGCCTCCGTTTCTTCTAATAGTACCCTGAATCGATGCATTTAAGCACTTGAAAGGGTATAATGGATAAGGAAGAGAGGTGCCGGCAGATGCCGATTATTTCTAAAATAACCCGTGGCAAGAACAATCCGGAAAGATACAATATCTATCTTGAGGAAAAGTTCGCCTTCAGTGTCGATGAGGCAGTGCTGATCCGGTATCAGCTGACCAAAGGCAAAGAAGTCGACCAATGGACGCTCGAAGAAATCAATTTCGAAGACGAAGTCCGCAAAGCCTATAATAAAGCCCTATATTACTTGGGGTTCCGGATGCGCAGCGAAGGCGAAGTGCGCACCAAACTGAAAGAAAAAGAATTTGGCGACGCCGTCATCGATGAGGCTGTCAAAAAACTATATACATTCAATTTTTTGGACGACCGCGCATTTTCAGAAGCACTCATGCGGACGCAAGTGAAATCCAGCAAAAAAGGCCCTAAGGCCATCCAGCAGGATATGCAAAAGAGAGGGATTGATAAACAAGTGCAAAAAGACGTCTTGGATTCCTATTCTGAAGAACAGCAATTGGAAGTCGCCAAAGGGCTGGCGGAAAAAATCGCCGCTAAAGAAAGTGCGAAGACGCCGAACCAAATCAAGCAAAAAATAAACGATTCGCTGATGCGCAAAGGCTATTCCTACACGCTCATCAAGCAGGCAATTGCTGACCTGGACTTGGAGAAAGATGAAGACCAATGGACAGAAAGCGTCACTGAACAAGGCGATAAATTATGGAATAAGCACAGCAAGAAGCTGTCGGGCCGTGATTTAGTATCGAAAGTGAAACAGGGGCTTTATCAAAAAGGCTTCCCAGGCGAAGTTATCAGCGAGTATGTTGAGAAAAAGGAGCAAGAAGATGACTGAAGAAAAACGTTACAGCGACATGAATGAACACGAACTGCGTGCGGAGATCGGGCGTTTGAAAGAAAAAGCACGAAAAGCGGAACAGCTTGGCATCGTCAACGAATTTGCAGTGCTGGAACGGAAAGCGGTCATGGCCGCTGCGTATTTGCTGGATCCGGAGGATTTCAAAAAAGGCGAGGTTTACCGCATTGAAGGCGACCCCAACGTCTATTTCCAGATTGATTATTTAAAAGGGCGTTTCGCTTGGGGCTATCGCCTCGGCGGAGAAAAATACACAGAAGCGCTGCCGATTTCAATGCTGCGCCCGCTGAAAGAAGGGAAGTAAACGGATGAATGAGACAATCGAAGAATTGACTGCTGAATTATTAGAGAAGAATCCGAAGCTGTCGGACAAAAAAGCCCGCACCTGGATAGAGCTTCTTGTGTCGGATTTTGAAGCTTCATATGCAAAAGCAGGATATGATTATCAAGGGACGGCTGTTGTGGAGAAAGTGATCCGCCAATGGATCGAAAGCTACGGCGACAAGATCCACGAATTCGCCGGCACCAACCCGAAATATGCACATTTGATAAATGACTCAGTGAATTAAAAAAACGCACACGGCTGTGTGCGTTTTTTCGTGTATTCAGTTGTGGCTGAAATCAAGTTTTTTCCTGAGCTTGTCTTCACTGAAAATCCAGCCGGTGTACGAATTGACCACTTTGTAATTTTCATCGAGATGGGCAACCGCGACAAAGGGATAATAATCATTGCTGCGGTAGCGCAGGTCAATCAGCCGCACTTCATAAATCTTGCCGTATTCGTTAATTTCCCAGCGGTAAAGAGGTGAGAACGACACGAAAGCGGAAAGGTTCTTGTCTTTCAAAGCGGTTTGGAACAAGTGATTGGATTCCGGCAGCGCCAATTTCTCGAACTTGTCGTAGATATTGATGGAACGGCCGTAAGCCTGTCCGACGTAATGGTGCCGATCGGTATCAGCAGCAACGCGCCATTCAAAAAAACGGATGGTCGGAGCAACGATGATGTTCGTCGCGCCAGGAATCGTATTGCGTACTGCATGCTTGACGGCACCTTGCACCGCGAAACGCACGACATAGTAGAAGACCAGCACGAGGTATAGGATTGTCATCGTCCAAACCGGGTTAGAGCCGAATGCCCAGAACATTAACGCCACTAGATGGAGTCCGAAAATAATCGGGTCAAACGTATTGATGACGCCAAGTGCGACCCATCGGTTCGATATGGGCCTAAGCGCCTGTGTCCCGTATGAATTGAAAATATCGACGAAGACATGCAGGAACACCGCGAGGAATGTCCACATCCATAGGTGCAGCAGATCGGCAGAAGGAAATGCGAATCCGATAGCAGCGGTCAACAGGATTGGCCATAACAGCACGGCAGGAATCGAATGCGTGGCGCCTCGGTGATGCCGTATATAAATCGCATTGCTGCGAAGTTTCAGGACAGTATCGATATCCGGAATCTGGGAGCCGATGATGGTGCCCGCGATGACAGCAGTCGCTGTCGCCGGGTGGCTGGCTACAACCGGATCCGCCATTGCAAATCCGCCAAGGGCGATGCCCATAACAATATGTGTACCTGTATCCATTGCCTCATCCCCTTTCATAGGCGGTGAAATTTGGTTGTCGGGCATTGATTTTGATAAAATGAATGTATTCCCTGTATAAAATCTATACCCCGGAATCAGGGCGTATAATCTAAGCGAATGGAGGCAATACCAATAGAATTCGATAGCAAGAAATTCCAAGAAGATTTAATCAGCTGGTTTGCCGAAGAAAAACGCGACTTGCCGTGGCGGCGGACTGCAGACCCATATCAGATATGGATATCCGAAATCATGCTGCAGCAAACGCGGGTTGATACGGTTATCCCTTATTATAAACGCTTTGTCGAGAAATTCCCTACTTTGAATGACTTGGCGAATGCCGAAGAGGAAGTTTTGCTTAAGCAATGGGAAGGCCTTGGGTATTATTCCCGGGCACGCAACCTCCAGGCTGGTGTAAAAGAAGTAGCTGAAAAGTATAATGGCATCGTGCCGTCAACCCGTAAAGAAATCTCTTCGTTGAAAGGTGTCGGGCCTTATACAGCAGGAGCTGTGCTAAGTATTGCCTATGGAGTTCCTGAACACGCGGTAGACGGCAATGTCATGCGTGTGCTGTCTCGGATTCTGCTTGTAGAGGAAGATATCGCAAAGCCGAAAACCCGTAAGACATTCGAAGACGCAGTGATGGAGATCATCAGCCATGAAAATCCGTCTTTCTTCAATCAAGGATTGATGGAACTGGGGGCGTTGATTTGTACGCCGGCGTCGCCTAAATGCCTGCTTTGCCCCGTACGCGAACAATGCGGAGCGTTCCACGAAGGGCGCCAGCATGAGTTGCCAGTAAAAACAAAAGCGAAAAAGAGCAAAGAGCTGCATTATGCGATGCTCGCCATCCGCAGCGGCGAGACCGTATTGATGGAAAAACGGCCGGAATCTGGACTGCTTGCAAATATGTGGCAATTCCCGATGGTTGAAATGGGCGGGGCCGTGTTGCCAGAAGGCCTCGATGAACACCTTTCCGAAAATTTCAAAGGAACGGTGGAAAATACAGAGCAAATTACTTCTTTCAAACATGTCTTTTCTCATTTAACATGGAATGTGGATGGATTTATTGCGCAAGGCGATGGCCTCACCGTGCCTTCCCATATGAAATGGGTGACGGCTGAAGAGCTCGAATTGCTGCCGGTCGCAGGGCCGGTCCGAAAGATGAAAGAAGCTTTACGACAAAGAGGAGATGTTTGAATATGGCAGCACAAAAAGTGGCATTGGTGACAGGAAGCAGCAGAGGGCTGGGCAAAGCATTGGCGATTGCTCTTGCGGAACAAGGATATGACATCGTAGTCAATTACGCGCGCAGCAAAACGGCGGCACTTGATACGGTTAAAGAAATCGAAGCCAGAGGGCAAAAAGCGCTGCTCGTTCGCGCGAATGTCGGCGACGTTGAAAAATTGCGCGGCATGTTCGAAACAATCAAAGAAGAATTCGGCCGGCTGGACGTCTTTGTGTCGAATGCGGCATCCGGCGTACTTCGCCCAGTGATGGAATTGGAAGAATCGCATTGGGACTGGACGATGAACATCAATGCGAAAGCGATGTTGTTCGGTGCACAGGAAGCGGCGAAACTGATGGATAATGGCGGTAAAATCATCGGTATCAGCTCATTGGGGTCCATCCGATATTTGGAAAATTATACCACTATCGGAGTTTCCAAAGCTGCAGTCGAATCAATTACGCGCTATTTGGCAGTCGAACTCGCTCCGAAAGGGATTTCGGTCAATACGGTTTCTGGCGGCGCGATTGATACTGAAGCATTGACGCATTTCCCGAACCGCGAAGAATTATTGAACGATGCGCGTGTCAATACGCCGGCAGGCCGAATGGTTGAGATCGATGATATGGTCAAAGCCGCGCTATTCCTGATTTCTGACAATGCGGATATGATTCGCGGGCAGACGATCATCGTCGATGGCGGCCGTTCAATCGTCATGTGATCCTTCTATACTTAAGCCTTTCTGCCTTTTCGCTGTATGTTTTCAGAATTGATTGATATAATTGTCAAGACGATGAAAATATATACGGTTAGGCGAAAAGGTGGGATGGACATGGCGATTCCCGTGGAGGGAGAAACGATACAAATCCACAGCTACAAACACAACGGCCGAATCCACCGTGTCTGGCAGGAAACTACAGTATTGAAAGGGACTAATAACATAGTGATCGGTGCGAATGAACGGACGATGGTCACTGAATCGGATGGCAGGACATGGTTGACGCGAGAACCGTCAATTTGCTATTTCCATGCAGAACATTGGTTCAATATCATTTGCATGCTGCGTGAAGATGGAGTGTATTATTATTGCAATGTGAGTTCTCCATTCGTTTATAATAATGGCTCGTTGAAGTACATCGATTATGATTTGGATGTTAAAGTGTTTCCTGATATGTCGTATACCTTGCTGGACGAAGACGAATATGAAGACCATAAAAGGCAAATGGGTTATCCGGAAGTGATCGACCAGATTCTCCACCGCAATGTGGAAAAGTTGATTGGCTGGATCAAACAGCGGAGAGGGCCATTTGCCCCGGACTTCATCGACGTTTGGACAAACCGGTATGATTTTTACCGGCAATGCCGTCTTAGTGAATAAATGGAAAACCTGTTGCTCGCCAACAGGTTTTTCGTTTTGAAAGAATGGAGTGAAAGAATTGAGCAACACAAAACCCAGCAGTACGAAACGCTATATGCAATTTGTGAAGCCTTACACCTGGCAGATCATTTTGACAATCATCATCGGTATTTTCAAATTTGCGATTCCCCTGTTCATTCCACTGCTGATTAAAATCGTCATCGATGACATAATCGGTGCAGATGGGTTATCGAGCGATGAAAAACTGGAACAGCTTTACTGGTGGCTCGGCGGAACAGCTATCCTGTTCTTCATTTTCCGTCCGCCAATCGAATACTTCCGGCAATATTATGCACAATTAGTCAGCAATAAAATCCTTTACGATATCCGCCAGCATTTATATGGGCATATGCAGCGGTTGAGTTTGCGCTATTATGCGAACACGCGTGCAGGGGAAATCATTTCACGCGTCATCAATGATGTCGAACAAACCAAAAACTTCGTCATGATCGGGCTCATGAATCTCTGGCTCGATTTGGCGACGATACTGATTGCCATCGGCATCATGCTGACGATGGATGTATCGCTGACGATTGTGGCGCTTCTGGCGTTCCCATTCTATGCATTCAGTGTCAAATTCTTCTTCGGACGGCTGCGTGATTTGACGCGCGAACGTTCGCAGGCATTGGCGAATGTCCAAAGCTATTTGCATGAACGGGTTCAAGGGATGAGCATCATCAAAAGCTTTGCGCTTGAAAAACATGAGCAAAAATTATTCGATGAAACGAATGATGCCTTTTTGGATAAAGCGATCGACCATACGAAATGGAATGCGAAAGCTTTTGCGGTCGTCAACACGATCACCGATATTGCGCCGCTTCTCGTTATCGGGTTTGCTGGTTACCAAGTCATTCAAGGCAACTTGACGCTTGGAACCATGGTGGCGTTCATCGCTTATATTGAACGCCTTTACAATCCGCTCCGCCGCTTGGTAAATTCTTCGACAACATTGACGCAAGCGATCGCATCGATGGACCGTGTGTTCGAATTGGTCGACGAAGAATATGAAGTGACGGACCGCAAAGGTGCGAAAGATTTGAAAGTGGTGGACGGCAAACTGGAATTCCGCGATGTCACTTTCCAATACAATAATGGAGGCACGGAAGTTTTGTCCGATTTGAATTTTACCGTCAAGCCGGGCGAGACCGTAGCATTCGTCGGCATGAGCGGAGGCGGCAAGTCGACGATCGTCTCGCTGATTCCAAGGTTCTATGATGTTACGAGCGGCGGGATTTATATGGACGACCACGATTTGCGCGATGTGACTATCCATACACTGCGCGACCAGATCGGACTTGTTCTGCAGGACTCGATTTTGTTCAGCGATTCAGTGAAATCCAATATTCTAATGGGCAAACCGCATGCCACTGATGCAGAAGTGGAAGCGGCGGCGAAAGCAGCCAATGCCCACGACTTTATCGAATTGCTGCCTGAAGGCTATGATACGAAAGTCGGCGAGCGTGGCGTCAAACTATCTGGCGGCCAGAAGCAGCGCATCGCCATTGCGCGGGTATTCCTGAAGAATCCGCCAATCCTCATTTTGGATGAAGCGACATCTGCGCTTGATCTTGAAAGCGAATCACTGATTCAGGATTCGTTGGAGCGCCTGGCACATGACCGCACCACGCTGATCGTCGCCCACAGGCTATCGACGATTACACATGCGGATCAGATTATCGTCATCGACCATGGAAAGCTGGCCGAAAAAGGCACGCACGATGAATTGATGAAACAACAAGGCGTTTACGCCAGCCTTTTCCAAGTCCAACAATTTGTTTAATAACGAATGGAGCCCCCGAAAACTTCGGGGGCTTTTTTGTACTTATGGGAAAAACTGTGTAATATTTGATAAGCTATTGCAATAATACTAATGTTACGTATAATATAAACACATAGAATTTTCTGATAGATGAAGATGGCAAAGGGGTGGCAATGTGGAAGACCGTAAAAAAATATTGGAAGTTAATGGCTTAAAGACATCCTTTTTCACGGATGACGGCGAGGTGCCTGCGGTTGATGACATAGATTTCTATATCCGTGAAGGCGAAGTGCTGGGGATAGTAGGGGAGTCAGGGTGCGGGAAAAGTGTCACTTCACTGTCAATCATGGGTCTGGTCCCGAGCCCGCCAGGAAAAATTGTCGGCGGGGAAATTTTATTTCAGAATAAGGATTTAACCCATCTCAAGGAAAAAGAGATGCGTGAAATCCGCGGCAATGACATTGCGATGATTTTCCAGGAACCGATGACATCGCTTAATCCGTTGTTCACGATCGGCGACCAATTGCGCGAAGCTGTTAAAATCCATAAACGCGATTGGTCGAAAAAGCAGATCAATGAGCGTGCGGTTGAAATGATGAAACTGGTCGGCTTGCCACGCGCAGAAGGGCTCATGAAAGATTATCCACACCAGCTGTCAGGCGGTATGCGCCAACGGGTCATGATCGCGATGGCGCTGCTGTGCGATCCGAAAGTGCTGATTGCCGATGAGCCGACGACCGCGCTGGACGTAACAATTCAGGCGCAGATTTTAAAGCTCATTAAAAATTTGAATGAACGGTTGGACACTGCCGTGCTTTTGATCACCCACGACCTTGGCGTCGTAGCGGAAACGTGTGAACGGGTTATCGTCATGTATGCCGGCAAAGTGGTTGAAGAAGGTCCGGTGCACACGATTTTCAAAGATCCGCAGCATCCATATACGCGGGGATTGCTGGCATCGGTTCCAGATATGCGCTTTAAGAAAGAACGTCTCTACTCAATTCCTGGGAACGTGCCGAAGCCGGGAACGATCAAAACGGGCTGTAGATTTGCAGCGCGCTGTGAATTCGCATTCGATCGGTGCATTTCTGAAAGCCCGCCGCTTTATTCGACAGCGGAAGACCACCAGACCCGCTGCTTCCTATACGATCCGAAGGAGGTGCAGCCGCATGACAGAACCGTTGTTAAAAGTTGAGGGGCTGAAGAAATATTTCCCGATCAAATCGGGTATTCTCGGCCAAGTGAAAAACTATGTGAAAGCAGTCGATGATGTATCCTTCACGGTCAATGAAGGGGAGACTCTTGGAATCGTAGGTGAATCGGGCTGCGGCAAGTCTACGACTGGCCGGATGCTTATGCGCCTGCTGGAGCCGACAGAAGGCAAAGTTTTTTTTGACGGCAAAGAATTGACCAGCATCTCGAACGCCGATATGCGAAAAATGCGCCGCGATATCCAGATGGTTTTCCAGGACCCGTATGCATCCTTGAATCCAAGGCATACGATTGAAAAGATTCTTATGGAGCCGCTGAATGTCCACGACATCGGCGATCCGAAAGAGCGCAAAAGGAAAGTTCACGAGTTCCTGGAAATCGTCGGCCTCAGCAGCTACCATGCAAAGCGCTATCCGCACCAATTCAGCGGCGGACAGAGACAGCGCATTGGAATTGCGCGGGCTTTGATGACGAATCCGAAATTGATTATCGCAGACGAGCCCGTCTCGGCTCTTGATGTATCGATCCAGGCGCAGGTATTGAACTTGATGCAGGATCTGCAGAAGGAATTGAAACTGACTTATATTTTCATCGCCCACGATCTCGGCGTCGTTCGCCATATCAGTGACCGGGTTGGCGTCATGTACCTTGGGCAAATGGCGGAACTGGCAGACAGCGAAGCGCTTTACGAAAAGCCGCTGCATCCGTACACACAAGCATTGCTTGGCGCAGTACCGGTGCCGGATCCGGATTTTGTCCGCGAAGAAATCATCATCAAAGGCGATGTGCCGAATCCGGCCAACCCGCCGAGCGGCTGCCGTTTCCATACGCGCTGTCCGTTCAAGATGGATATTTGCGAAACCACCGTTCCAATTTTTGCGGAAGTTGAAAAAGGTCATTCTGTAGCCTGCCACCTTTATGAGCAAAGCAGGCCGCAATGATAATAAATAACACAAATGGAGGGGTCAATTTGGGAAAGAAAAAGTTCTTATCACTGGCGTTTCTGATGCTTTTATTGGTATCGACAGCGTTGTTCGGCTGCAGTAGCAATGAAACTTCGGATGATGCCGGAGGAGACAGTGGGGACTCGGGGGATTCTGGAGAACCTAAAACATTGATCTTCGGACGCGGAGGAGATTCAGTGTCATTAGATCCGATTGCCGTAACGGATGGGGAATCGTATAAAGTAACAAAAAACATCTTTGATACATTGGTGAACTTCGGTGAGCAGGATACAGAAGTGAATCCTGGCCTAGCTACTGAATGGGTTGCTGCAGAAGATGGTTTGACGTATACATTCACACTTGAAGAAGGCGTTAAGTTCCATGACGGAACAGATTTCAACGCTGAAGCAGTTGTAGCGAACTTTGAGCGCTGGGCAGGCGGAGACGCTGATACGTTCCCATACTATGGTTCAATGTTCGGCGGATTTGCTGCTGATGAAGGCCATGTAATCGAGTCAGTGACAGCTACTGGCGATTACGAAGTGGAATTCAAGTTGAAACGCCCACAGGCTCCATTCTTGAAAAACTTGGCAATGAGTTCTTTCGGCATCGCATCACCAACAGCGTTTGAAGCTGCTGGCGATAAATTCGGCGATGCACCAGTCGGAACAGGACCATTCAAATTTGTTGAATGGAAACGCAACGATTCTATTACGATTGAAAAGAACGCGGATTACTGGGTAGAAGGCGAACCGAAACTGGATCAAGTCATTTTCCGCTCGATTCCGGATAACTCAGCGCGTTTGAATGCATTATTGTCTGGTGAAATTGACTTGGCAGATGGTATCACACCTTCTGACGGCAAGACAATCGAAGAAAATGCGGATCTTCAGTTATTCGAAAGACCGTCAATGAATGTTGGCTACCTTGGTTTAACGACTACACGTGAACCATTTGACGATCCGAAAGTTCGTCAGGCGATGAACCACGCCATTGACAAGCAAGCTATCGTCGATGCTTTCTTCGAAGGCCGCGGGGAAGTCGCGAAAAATCCGATGCCTCCAGTAATCAACGGCTATAACGATGACATTGAAGGATACGAATATGATCCTGAAAAAGCGAAACAATTATTGGCTGAAGCAGGACTTCCAGACGGCTTCGAAATGGAACTTTATGCAATGCCTGTGCCACGCCCGTATATGCCTGATGGCCAAAAAGTAGCTGAAGCGATTCAGAAAAACTTGGCTGATGTCGGCGTTACAGCGAAAATCGTATCGTTTGAATGGGCAACATACCTTGAAAAAGCTGCAAACGGGGAAGCGGATGCTTTCTTGCTAGGATGGACAGGCGATAACGGCGATGCCGACAACTTCCTTTATGTATTGCTTGATCAGGACAATATCGGTTCAAACAACTACACGTACTACAAAAACCAGGAGTTGCACGATCTATTGATCAAAGCACAAACTGAAGTTGACGAAACAGTTCGTAACGACCTTTACAAACAGGCACAGGAAATCATCCATGCAGACGCTCCTTGGGTTCCACTTGCGCACTCTACACCGTTGTTGGCTGGCGGCAAGAACGTAGTGAACTTTAAGGCTCATCCAACTGGCTCTGATAAACTGGCATCTGTAGATTTAGAGTAGGCATTCAAAGAGGAGAGGTCATCATGATTTCTCCTCTTTTTTTCCTTATTGGATACATAACGCAAGAGATGGAGAGGTGAAGAAAAATGCTTCACTATATTGGAAGAAGGCTGCTGCAATTAATTCCGGTATTGCTGGGAATGACTTTTATCGTATTTTTGATCATCCGCGCAATTCCTGGAGATCCGGCACAAGTCATCCTGGGACAACAGGCTTCTGAAGAGGCAATTAAAGCACTGAGAACCACATTGGGCTTGGATAATCCTTGGTATATTCAATACTTTGATTACCTAAAAGGGTTGTTAACCGGTGATTTGGGGCAATCCCTTCGCACGCGGACCCCAGTCACTGATGAAATCTGGCCTTATTTAGCGGCGACGATTGAGTTGTCTGTTTTTGCTATCGTCATCGCCGTAATTATCGGCATCAATGCGGGAATCATCTCCGCTTGGTTCCAGAATTCATGGTTCGATTATTTAGCGATGATTATTGCGTTGATCGGAGTATCGATGCCGATTTTCTGGCTTGGTTTGATGAACCAGTGGATTTTTTCTATTGAACTGGGCATTTTGCCAACAACTGGGCGAGAGAACGTTCGTGACCCAGTGGAAGTCATCACCAATTTTTACGTAATTGATACAATCATCACTGGCCAATTTGATCAGTTGTCGACCGTATTGAAGCATTTGGTCCTTCCGGGGACTGCGCTGGCAACAATTCCGATGGCGATTATTGCCCGTATGACGCGGTCGAGCATGCTTGAAGTAATGCGTTCGGATTATGTACGTACGGCTCGCGCTAAAGGATTGAAAATGTTTTGGGTTGTCTACAAGCATGCATTGAAAAATGCGATCATTCCGGTTTTGACAATTATCGGGCTTCAAATGGGCTTGCTTTTAGGCGGCGCCATTTTAACGGAAACGATTTTCGGATGGCCAGGAATCGGCCGCTACATCTATGAAGCAATCGGATTCCGTGATTATCCGGTTATCCAATCTGGTATTCTGATCGTGGCGTTCATCTTCGTCATGATCAACTTGTTTGTCGATTTGATTTACAGCTTAGTCGATCCACGCATTAAATATGATTAGAAGGGGGGAAGCAAAAAATGGCTGATGCAGTTACAGATAATAAAGAAGTCAAAATGGAAAAAGTCGCGGGACCTTGGAAAGAGGCCTGGCGCGGATTCCGGAAAAGTAAAGTTGCAGTAGTCGGCATGGGAATCGTCATATTCTTCATCTTGCTCGCGATTTTCGGGCCGCTCTTCACGCCACAGGGAATCAACGAACAAAACCTGTCGCAGCGCCTTTTGCCCCCTTCTGCTGCGAATTGGATGGGGACGGATGACTTTGGCCGCGATATTTTATCACGGATTGTATACGGAGCCAGAATTTCGTTATGGGTCGGCTTTTTAGCAGTAATCGCTTCAGTGGTTGTCGGCAGTATCTTGGGCATCCTGGCAGGCTATTACGGCAAATGGGTGGATACGATCATATCCCGGATTTTTGATATCATGCTCGCATTCCCGAGTATTTTATTGGCGATTGCTGTTGTTGCGGTTCTTGGGCCATCGCTCCGGAACGCATTGATAGCGATTGCCATCATCAACGTGCCGAACTTTGGCCGTCTGATCCGTTCGAAAGTGCTGAGCATCAAGGAAGACGAATACATCATGTCAGCGAAAGCAATCGGCATGAAAGACAATCGAATTTTATTTTCCCACATATTGCCAAATTCCATGGCGCCTGTTATTGTACAAGGCACTCTGGCGATTGCAACAGCAATCATCGAAGCGGCAGCTCTTGGATTTCTTGGGCTTGGGGCACAGGCGCCTTCGCCTGAATGGGGCAAAATGTTGGCGGATTCGCGGTCTTATCTGACAAATGCACCATGGACGATGATTTTCCCGGGGATTGCCATTATGTTGACAGTATTGGGCTTCAATTTGATGGGCGATGGCCTGCGGGATGCACTTGATCCACGCATGAAGTCATAATAAAAAGTGCCGGACAATTTTTTGTCCGGCACTTTTTTATATGGCTTTTTCAATTTCAGAAGCAATTTCATCTGAATGATAATTGTGGTAAGCGATGATCAATAAATCCAAATGCTCCAGCTGTTCTTCGTAGTCGATGATTGCCGATAAAACGTGCATAAGATGATAGATGGAAAATTCGTTGCCTTCCTGTTCATGGGCAATGTTGATTTCCTTTACGAAAACAGCCATCATTTCCTGCCTTTTTTCTGCAGCGTCGACTCCGGAAGTTTCGCTATGTTCAGGCCGCAGTTTGCCAACATATTTCATATAAAGCTGTTCGTGGTAGCTGGCAAGGCTTTCAAGGCGGTCCTGCACCATCAAGTGAAAATGTTCCGGCAGGTCGGTCAATTCGTTTTCGAAACGGTGCAGCCGCTTTAGAACTTCCAGGCTTTTCTTTGAAGTGGCGATCATTTGGCGGTAAAGCACCAGTTTACGTGCTTTCGTATATTGCTGTTTTTTCGTGTAGCTCCGTTCATCTTTGTAAAATGAATACCATTGATCCACCTTATCCAATTTATTGCTGAGGCGTTCGATGTCTTCTTTTAACGATGTATGTGCGGACGCATGGCGAATGGACACGCGGATCCAGCGGATAACTTCTTCGCTGACTTCATGGATAGAAGTGAAGAGCCGTGTTTCGTATTTCGGCGGCAGAAAAATCAAATTGACGCTGAATGATGCCAAAATACCGAGCAAGACGGTTCCGAACCGCAATGCAGCAAAAGATAAGAAGTTGGGGTCATGTGATTCCATGATGGCAATAATTGTGACCAAGGTTAAGGGCACAGTGCTTTCCAGCTTCAGCTTCAACATGATGACAATTGCAAGAACTGCTGCCAGTCCAATGGTCAAGTAGTTAGAGCCCAATGTTAAAACGAAAATCACCGCAATGGCAGCGCCGATTAAATTCCCATAAACTTGGTCCAGCACAGTCAGGTAGGAACGGTAAATAGACGGCTGAATCGCAAAAATCGCCGCAATTCCCGCAAAGACAGGGGAAGGGAGATCCAGTAAATTCGCTAAAAACAAGGCGAACGAAATGGCGATTCCGGTTTTAAATATACGTGCACCTAATTTCATGGGCTTTGGTCTCCTTTCCTCTGTATATTTTCAATCAGTTAAAGCTGGCGGAACGCTTCACGAACCGCTTCTATAGAAGTTTCTACATCTTCAAGTGTGTGTTCAGTGGTCAAAAACCATGCTTCGTATTTAGACGGTGCAAGATTGATTCCCTGTGCAAGCATAAGTTTGAAGAATCTGGCGAAAACCTCACCGTCGGATGCTTCTGCCTGTTCATAGTTCTGGACTTTCTGGTCAGTGAAATAAATGGTTAGTGCGCCTTTTAAGCGGTTGATTGTGATAGTAACATCGAATTCTTCAGCTGCTGCTAAAATCCCTTTTTCCAATACGGCGCCGAGTTTGTCCATTTTATCGTAAACTCCGTCTTTTTGGAGAACTTCAAGGCAAGCGATGCCCGCTTGGATAGAAGCCGGATTTCCTGCCATCGTACCAGCTTGGTAAGCCGGGCCGAGCGGCGCGACAGTTTCCATGATTTCTTTTTTGCCCCCATAAGCCCCGATCGGCAATCCACCGCCGATGATTTTTCCGAGAGCGGTTAAATCAGGAGTCAAGCCAGACAAGTCCTGCGCACCGCCGTAATGGAAGCGGAATGCTGTGATGACTTCATCATAAACGATCAAAGCGCCTTTTTCCGAAGCGAGGCGGTGTACTTCTTCCAAAAAGCCGGGAAGCGGTTCGACAATGCCGAAGTTGCCGACAATTGGCTCTACCAGGATGCAAGCAAGTTCATCGCCCCATTGGTTCATCGCTTCAGAAAATGCAGCAGGGTCGTTGAAAGGAACGGTAATGACTTCTTCTGCAATCGTCTTCGGAACGCCAGCTGAATCCGGAATCCCTAATGTCGCAGGGCCTGATCCCGCAGCAACCAGTACTAAATCGGAATGGCCGTGGTAGCAGCCAGCAAATTTCATGACCTTCGTGCGCCCCGTATAGGCGCGAGATACGCGAATCGTTGTCATCACGGCTTCGGTGCCGCTATTGACGAAACGGACTTTGTCCATTTTCGGCATTGCTTCTTTCAGCATTTTGGCGAATTTGATTTCATGGCGTGTCGGTGTCCCGTAGAGGAGACCGGTTTCAGCTGCATGGCTGATCGCTTTTGTAATATGAGGATGGGCATGCCCCGTAATGATCGGACCGTATGCTGCCAAGTAATCGATGTATTTATTGCCGTCAACGTCCCAGAAGTAAGCGCCTTTCGCCCGTTCCATGACGACAGGCGAACCGCCGCCGACTGCTTTATACGATCGAGACGGGCTGTTGACGCCGCCGACGATGTGTTCGAGTGCTTCTGTATGGAGCTCTTCGGATGTGGAATGATTCATAAATAATTGCCTCCCAGTTTAATCTCTTACTTATTGTAGACAATATCGCTGTTAAACGCCAAAGAAATTGAAAGTGCATCGCTGGTCCGGTACGATAGAAGTATGAAAAGGAGTGATGGAGATGATCGTGTCAGAAGGAATGGCAGCACCTGATTTCTCATTGAAAAACGAAGCGGGGGAAACGGTATCATTGGCAGATTTTGCGGGCAAAAAATATGTGGTTTTGTATTTTTATCCGAAAGATATGACGCCTGGCTGCACAACGCAAGCTTGTGATTTCCGCGATGCGGAAAAAGACTTTTCTGAATTGAACGCTGTCATTTTAGGGGTCAGCGCAGACTCTGAAAAGCAGCATACGAAATTCATTGAAAAACACGGTCTGCCGTTTTCGTTGCTGGTCGATGAAGACCACAAGATTTCAGAAGCCTATGGGGTATGGGTGGAGAAAAAAATGTACGGCAAGGAATTCATGGGAATCGAACGTTCCACTTTCTTGATCGATCCGACCGGAACCGTCATTAAGGAATGGCGGAAAGTAAAAGTGCCGGGCCATATTCAGGAAGTACTGGAAACCATCAAGACGGTTACGAATCAGTAAAAGGGGAGAGCGTATATGGAAGTCCTATTCACATTTTTGCCGAAAGATCACCAGCAGCAGCTGCTGCGGGAAGAATTTCCGGAAGTTCAGTTCCATTTTACGTATAAGGACAAGACGCATTTGCCGGACGCGCAAGTCCTGGTAACATACGGGGAAGATATCTGTGCGGAAGACATCGAAGCGGCGCGCAAACTGAAATGGATCATGGTAGCCAGCGCCGGTATCGAGAAAATGCCGCATGAAGCGATTGCGGCGCGAGGCATTACCGTCTCAAATGTCAAAGGGATCCACAAAACGCCTATGGCAGAGTCGGTTTTGGCACATATCCTGTCGTTAAAGCGTTCGCTGCCTTTTATCTACGAGAGCCAGCAAAAAGGGGAATGGAACCGCAAAACCGGTTCGTCGGAATTGCGCGGTTCGACTGCGCTGATTCTCGGACCTGGTGCCATCGGTTCCGAAATCGGCCGCTTGCTGCAGGCATTCGGCGTGCAAACGATCGGCTGCAACCGCACCGGGAAAGCTTCTGAATATATGGAAGAAATGGTGCCGTTCGAGAGCATCCTTGAAATGCTGCCAAAAGCGGATATTGTCATTTCGGTGCTTCCAAGTACAGAAGAAACCCGGAATATGTTAAGGAAAGAGCATTTCGCGGCAATGAAAAATGACGCCATTTTCATGAATTTCGGCCGCGGGGATTTGTTTGAGGATGAAACCTTGATCGAAGCGCTGGAAACGAATGAAATCGGTACGGCTGTTTTGGATGTTTTCTCGCAAGAGCCTCTGCCATCTGACCATCCATATTGGCGTATGTCAAATATTGTTATTTCTCCGCATGCGTCCAGCCATTCAGGCAAATACGTGGAACGTGCACTTCAGGTCTTTGTTCCGAATTTGAAAAAATGGCTTTCGAAAAATGAAGAACCGACAAATCTGGTCAGCATGGAAAAGGGGTATTGACGTGAAAATCTATACAAAGACCGGCGATAAAGGAACCACCTCGCTTGTGTACGGCACGCGGGTAGCGAAAAATGATCCATTGGTGGAAGCGTACGGGACTTGTGATGAAGCAAATTCAGCCATTGGCGTGGCAATTAGCCACATGGCAACGGAATTTTTTCAGGAAAAAGAGGAACTGGATGCTGTTTTCTATGAAATTCAGACGGTTTTATTCCATGTGGGGGCTGAACTGGCGACGCCTAAGGGAAAAGAAGTGAAATGGAAACTGACCGAAGAAGACATCGGGAAGTTGGAGCAGTGGATTGACCGCTTTGACGCGGAAGTGCCGCCTTTGTCCAATTTCATCCTGCCCGGGGGACATCCAGCTGGAGCAGGCTTGCATCTGGCGCGTACAATCGTACGGCGGGCAGAACGCTCTGCGATTTCCATCGGTGAAGAAGTATCGCCGAACGTCTTGGCCTATTTGAACCGCTTGTCCGATTTTCTGTTCGTAGCTGCCCGGCTGATCAATATGCGTTTGGGCCGAAAAGAGAAGGATCTTCACCAATCGTAAAATGAGCCAATGCCGTCAAAGCCCTTGGATATAGTGATTTCTTGACATTCGCCCTCCTGCTTAGGTACACTAATTATAACGATTATAATGTAAGAATCTATGAAGTGAGGTGCACAGCGATGTCTGAAGTCCATTTAAAAGACGCGCTAGAGACATTGAAGTCTACAGGTGTCCGAATCACTCCGCAACGGCATGCCATCCTGGAGTTTATGATTCATTCTACGGCGCACCCGACAGCGGATGATATTTATCGAGCGCTGGAAAAAACGTTCCCAAATATGAGTGTAGCAACTGTATATAATAATTTGCGCGTTTTTAAAAGCGCAGGACTTGTGAAGGAGCTAACATACGGCGATTCTTCCAGCCGATTTGATTTTGTGACCAACGACCATTACCACGTAATCTGCAACGATTGCGGAAAGATTGTCGATTTCCATTATCCCGGCCTGGACGAAGTGGAGCAGCTTGCTTCACACGTTACCGGATTCCAAGTCGATTACCATCGCCTTGAAATTTATGGGACATGCCAGCAATGCAGCGGGAAGTCCGCTCAAGCCCAATAAGAAACGAGCATGAAAGCCATGCTCGTTTTTTTATTTGAGATTATTTATGGGCATATAAAAATCCGCCGCAGGTTTTCATCTGCGGCGGATTTTATTTGGTAAAATCAAATTCAGCTATTCTTTTTATTGTAATCGACATCGAACTCTTTGCCTTCAAGCTCCGGATCCATTGTCAGCGGTTCACGGCAATGCATGCACATGTCGACGCGTCCAAGCATTTTCGTATGTCGGCCGCAATTCGGGCATTGGACGGGTACGGTCTTCATGGACAACAGGCCGATCCAAGCGTAAGTGGCTGTGCTGCCGATAATGGCGAGCAATCCGAGCAGCATGAAAATAACCATTACAACTGGATAGTCTTTGAAGTAAATGCCAGCATACATGATGACGATTCCAATGAAGATAAGTGCCAAGGCAAAAGTCCGGATACGGTTGATTTTATTTTTATAAGGTTTCATAAATTCTTTCCTCCTTGCATCCATCATACTATATCATAATCAAACGGAAAAAGTGATAATGGTTCATCGATGCAGGAATAGGGAATAAATATGTCGAAATAGAGAATGCAGATAGACATGCAAGGAGTGGAAACAGATGGAACAAATTCTAAGACCGATTTATCAGGAGCGGGCAAGCCAGGAAAGTACGCTTGGCGTTATTCTGGTTGAAAAGCGGGAGAAGGTGAGCCCGATTACGGATACCTTTGATTCAATCCTGCTCATCATTACTAAAGAAAACGAAACCTCCGTTTATACAAAACATTATACGTATTTAGATAAAAAAGCAGCGATGCACATTGTAACGGAGAAGCAGTTGAAAAAATGGCTGTTGCTCGGAACCAACCGAAAAATCGTTGATTGGCTATTTCATGGACGCATTATCTATGACCGCAATGAATTTATGCAAAAGCTGAAAACTGAGCTGAAGGATTATCCTTTTTACGGGCGCAAGATTAAGATGGGGATGGAGTTTGCGAAGCTGATCCGCCGCTACCAGGAAGGCAAAGTCTTTTTCGAAGGAAAAAACTATTTGGATGCGTATCATCATATAGTAGAATCCCTTCATCATTTGGCGAGGCTTGCAGTGCTGGAAAATGGTTTGCCGCCGGAAGTTACGGTATGGACGCAGGTAAAACAGATGGAACCGGCGATATACAAACTCTATGAAGAATTGGTGATGAGCGATGAGCCGCTGGAAAAAAGGCTGGAGCTTTTATTCCTTGCAAGCGAATTTCTCATTCATTCGCGGACGAAAGATGGAGCGCGCCATATCCGCGAAGTGATGGAACAAAAGCAGCGCTGGACAATCCAGGAGCTTCACGAGCAGGAAGAGCTGAGAAATTATTCTTCGAACCTCGAGGTGTTCATTGAATACCTGATCGACAAGGATCTGATTTCGGTGGAGAGTGTCAACACGAAAAGCGAAGGCATCTTTCACCGCTACTATTATGTAGAGAATTGAAACACGACAAGCTAAAGCGGAGCCGGCCTTTTGATGACAAAGGCCAGCTTTTCCCTGTTCGGAGCAGAGGGCGGCAGTTTGAGAATTTCCGAATAGCTTTCCCTTTTAAAAAAAATGCAGATTTTTTATATTTATCGTTGACACAGCCATAGGTATCGTATTATGATAATACACGTCGCTAAGAGAGAAACAGTTTTTCGCAATAATAAAAAATGCAAAAAACGCTTGACTCTTCTGGACGTCGATGATAAATTAGAGAAGTCGCTTTTACAGGACGGAAAACAAACATGAACCTTGAAAACTGAACAGCAAAACGTCAACGAAAGACGTCACGAGCGCCTTGGCGCGCGAACGGCTTTTGCGAGGGTTGCCTTTGGCAATCGGAGCAAAGCTTTTCAAAC
>NZ_JASDCW010000037.1:0-26242 GCF_030407685.1 Planococcus sp. APC 3906
ACAGTGAGTGAAGCGGCTGAGGTAGTGCCCGCGGAAAGCGTCCACCTGAAGCGAAATGAAAAGAGAATGAGACCTAAAAAGCGCCGACCCACAGGGGGACGCGCTTTTATTACTGAACCAACCCATGTATCGCAAATGCGATCGCGATGCCGGTCAAGGCGCCCATGAATACTTCGCTTGGCTTGTGGCCGAGAAGCGTCTTGAGCTCTTTGATTTTTTCTTCTTCGGCTTTCTGGGACCAGCTTCTCGTTTCATTCATAAACATATGCAGGTCTTGCCGCAGCTTATTGATGGTCAACGCGTGCTGGCCGGCTTGGAAGCGGACGCCTGTCGCGTCGTACATTGTAATCACGGCAAACATCGTCGCAATTGCAAAGATGGTCGAATCCGGGCCATGCTGGATGCCGACCGAAGTGGTGAGGGAAGTGACGGCTGCAGAATGGGAGCTCGGCATGCCTCCTGTGGAAGTGAAGAGGCCCCAATTGAGTTCCCGTGTCACTGCGTAGTGAATGGGAATTTTTACGAATTGGGCAAAAAGGATAGCGAATAAAGCAATCATCAGCGGAAGATTTGAGAAAAATTCCATCCAGTACACAACCTTTCCTAATCCATTTATGCTTTCAGTATATCATAATTGCTTTTTTCTTCTTGTGGAAAATATTTCGCTTTACGAACTACTAGCTTTGCAGAATTAATGCTACACTTGAATGGAAAACAACATAAAGGGGGATTTTAAATGGAGTTTAAAATAGTCAATGATGCTGCAGCATGCGAAGCGGATATTTTAGTGGTGGGCTTGGCCCGCCATCCGGAAAATACGAAAAACTGGCAGGATTTTTCTGAACGGTTCAACGGCAAGCTGGAAGACTGGATCAAACAGGGGCTTTCTTTCGATTTGAATTCCATCGTTGCGTATCCAACATTATCTGGGTCGATTCAACGGGTTTTATTCGTTGGATTGGATGATCGCAAGAAATTGACTGAAGACATTGTTCGTACAGCATTTGCACTTGCTGGAAAAGAATTGGCGAAAAAGAAAATCCGCCATGCGGCTGTGTATTTGGACTCGTTCCAAAACGATGCGGTGAATGCTGAGAACGCCGCTTATTTGGCAGCAGAGGGCATTACGATGGGGACTTACAGCTTCGATGATTATAAAACATCATCAAACGAAGCGGACGTGGAAATGGAAACGCTGTCGTTCTTGACGGACGGCAATGAAGACGAAGTGTCAGCTTCTGCTTTTATTGGACACGTTTTTGGCCAATCGGTCAATGAAGCGCGGACATTGGTCAATATGCCTGGCAATTTGCTGACGGCGACAATGCTCGCGGGTTATGCACAAGAGCTTGGAGATACATATGGCTTTGAAACAGAAATCCTGGGCAAAGCGGAGATGGAAGAGCTCGGCATGGGTGCTATCCTTGCTGTTAACCAAGGTTCTGTCGAAGAGCCTCGGCTGATTGTCTTGAAGTACAAAGCGACAGACGGCTTTGAAGATCCGCTTGCGCTTGTCGGCAAGGGCATCACGTTCGATACGGGAGGTTACTCGTTGAAGCCCAAAGATGGCATTGTGGGCATGAAAGGCGATATGGGCGGTGCAGCAGCAGTGCTTGGTGCGATGAAAATCATCGGTGAGCTGCAGCCGGAAAAAAACGTGGTCGCAGTGATTGCTTCGACCGATAACATGGTGTCAGGGAATGCGTTCAAACCGGATGATGTTATTACGTCGCTCAGCGGCAAGACGATTGAAATCCTTAACACAGATGCGGAAGGGCGCTTGGTGCTGGCGGATTCCGTGACCTATGCCAAGCAGCTTGGCGCAACAAAAATCGTCGACGTGGCAACGTTGACCGGCGGTGTGATCGTGGCGCTCGGCAACGATAAAACAGGAGCGCTTGCCAATGATGATGCGTTCTTCGATTTGTTCATGGGTGCTGCGAAAGAGACAGGGGAATTTGTCTGGCGCTTGCCGTTGACAGAGAGCGATAAAAAACGCATCCGTAAAAGTGATGTTGCCGATTTGAACAACTCGCCAGGGCGCGATGGCCACATGATTTTCGGAGGAGGCTTTGTCGGTGAATTCACGGAAGGGACGCCGTGGATCCATTTGGATATCGCCGGCACATCCCACGCCGCTTCCCAGCATGACCTTGGGCCGCAGGGCGGAACAGGTGCAATGGTCCGGACACTCGCAATGCTTGTAGAGAAAATGGCTGAACAGCAATAAACAGAAAAAGAGTTGGCAAGCGATTTTTCGCTTGCCAACTCTTTTTTCTTACTTATTTAGGGTCTTCTGTTTTCTCCCGCAATACTTTCATATCATCGCGCACGGTTTCTTTCGCCAATTCCGTACCGGACATATAAGCAGCTCGGCCGATCAAATGGCCGGAAACCGGAGACGTGATGAAAAGGAAAGCGATGGCGATGATCAATTGAGGATTGAAATGGTCTTCAATCAACAAGAAATGCAGGAAAGTTCCTGTCAGTATGCCCAGAACGCCGAGTGTTGCACTCTTAGAGGCCGCGTGGGTCCGAGTGTATACATCAGGAAGCCTGATAAGCCCCAAGGCTGTCACGACGCTGAAAATGACGCCTACACTGATGGAAATGATGATCAATGAATTAACGATTAGGTTTTCGATCGAAAATCACACCTCTCTCAATGAACTTCGCAAATGCCACTGTCCCGATAAAAGCCAGGATGCTCAGCAGCAGGATGATCGCCAGGAAAAACTCAGTTTCCAGGATAAGCGACAATAGCGCGATGATGGAGACAAGCGCAACGCCTAACGCGTCGAGTGCAACAATGCGGTCAGCGATGCTAGGCCCTTTGATCAGCCGGTACAGCAAGCCGACAAAGGCAAAGCTGATAATGAGCAAGGCAACCCAGTAGAATGTCATCATGAGCGGCTCACCTCCAAGATTGCCCGTTCAAATGTATTTTTGATTGAAGACACCGCATCCTCGATATCTTCAAAGTCGATGGCGTGGATGTATAATTTTTTTTGATCATCTGAAATGCCGAGAACGAGCGTACCCGGCGTCAATGTAATCAATGCAGCGAGCAAAGTGATTTCCCAGTCCTGTTTCAATTCAGTTTCCAGCTCAAAAATAGCAGGCTTGATATTCAAACGCGGTTGGATAACCAGCTTGAACACGGCAAAACTCGACAGCACCAATTCTTTCAGGAACAGGAAGAACAGGGAAATGACTGCCCAAATTCGGTAGAGGTACAGCCTGCTCGAGAAAAACCTGCGCATCATGACCACAAGCAGAAGGCCAACCAAATAACCGATGGCGAAACCGGAGGGAGTAAAATTGTCCGTGATGAACATCCAGACGCCGGCCAGGAAGAAATTCAATAATATTTGCAGGGACATGGTCTTCTACTCCTTTAATACCGCATCTATATAGATGGATGGATTTAATAGAACTTCTCCTGCACCTTGGATCAGGGGCATGAACATTTCAGCGCCGGCACCTAGTACGATAGTGATGATGACCAGGACGACAGAAGGTATGAGCATTCTGCGGTAAGTTGTTTTCTCTAAAGGCATCGTTTCTCTTGGTTCGCCCCAGAATGCATAGATGAAGATTCGCATCGCACTTAACAAAACCAGCAGGCTGGTCGCTAAAATGATGATGCTGCCCCAGAAATGAGGGCCTTCAAAGCCGCCTTGGACAATCAATAATTTGCCAGGGAATCCGCTTAACGGGGGAATGCCTGCCAAACCGAATGCGGCAATCAAGTAAACCCATCCAAGGAACGGGTAGGTTTTCATCAACCCGCCCATTTCGCGGAGGTTGGTCGTGCCGAAAATGACAGCGACGATGCCGACAAGAAAGAACAATGCAGCTTTGATGAGCATGTCATGGACCAAATAGAAAATCGATCCGTTGATGCCCGCTTCATTCAATTGCGAGACGCCGAACAAAATGACGCCGACTGCGATGATGATGTTGTAAATGATGATTTTCTTTACATCGAAATATGCGAGTGCCCCGATACAGCCGGCGAGTATCGTCAAAATCGAGACGATGGCCAGCAGTTCATGTGTAAACCCGGTATTCATGGTAAAAAACAAGGTATATGTACGCATGATCGCATAAACGCCGACTTTCGTCAGCAAGGCGCCAAATAAAGCCAAGATCGGCGTTGGCGGAGCGTAATATGAACCTGGAAGCCAGAAATAAAGCGGAAAAATGGATGCTTTAAATCCGAAGACCACCAAGAACATGACGGCGATCAAGGTTAGAATGCCGGTGGATTCGATTTGCGGGATTTTCACCGCTAAGTCCGCCATGTTCAGCGTACCGGTCACCGAATACAGATAGGCGACTGCTGAAACAAACAAAGCGGAAGAAATGATGTTGACCAGCAAATACTTGATGCTTTCCCGTAATTGCGGCTTTTCGCCGCCGTGGACAATCAGCATATAGGAAGACATTAACAGCACTTCAACGAAAACGAATAAGTTGAAAATATCCCCGGTCGTGAACGCGCCGTTGACGCCGACCAGCAAGAACATAATCCCCGAATAGTAGAATGACCGTTCACGCGCCTCACCGATTGTCGGGATGCTGTATAAAATAACGAAAAACGTGATTAAGCTGGCACTCAGCACAAGCAGCACGGAAAGCAGATCGGACACCATGGAAATGCCGAATGGCGCAGGCCAGCTGCCTAAGGTAATAGCTTGGACACCGTCATTTTGGACTTTCACCAATAATGTGATGGCGGCGATCAACGTTGCAGCCGCACCCGCTATTGCGGTGGACCGCTGCAAGGAAACATTTTTCGGGAAGAACATCAAAACGATTGCAAACAATAATGGGATGAGGATCGGAAAAAGAAGCAAATTACTCATAATCTTCAGTTCCTCTCATCAAGTTCATATTGTCTGTGCCGAGTTCCTGATAGGCACGGTAAGCAAGAACCAGGAAGAACGATGTCACCGCAAACGAAATGACAATTGCCGTCAAAATCAAGGCTTGAGGCAGGGGATCAGCGTAATCTGCTACGCTGACGCCGTCTGCCACGACCGGAGGAGCCATTCCGCCGAGTCCGCCCATCGTCAACAGCAGCAAATGGGCGCCGTGGCTCAAGAGCCCAGTGCCGATAATGATGCGGATCAAACTTTTAGAAAGCATTAAGTAAACAGCTGCCATGAACAGAAAGCCGATGACAACCGACATGATAATTTCCATTATTCATCCTCTCCAATCGTTTGAATAATGGTCATCGTAACTCCGACAACAACCAAATAAACTCCTAAATCGAACAACGCAGCAGAATGCAGCGATGTTTTGCCGAATAACGGCAGATCGAAATAATCATAAGCGTGTGTGAAAAAGGGAACATCGAAAACGATGGAAGCGCCAGCTGTACCAAGTGCAATGAGCAAGCCGGAAGCGACCATGGCAACGTAATTGAGCGGAAGAATCTTTTTCACGGTGTCCAGGTCAAACGCCAGCATCAACAAGACGATGGCGCTCGCTGTCAACAGGCCGCCGACAAAACCGCCGCCCGGTGTATAATGCCCGGTGAAGAAAATATGGACCGCAAACAGCAGGATGATGAAAATGACCACCTTGGTCGCGGTCTGTAGCATAACATCATTTGTTTTCATGGTGGCCCTCCTTTTTGCTCAATCGGAGCTTGATCATGGTGATGATCCCGATTCCAGCAATGCCAAGAACGGCGATTTCAAACAAGGTATCAAAGCCGCGGTAATCAACGAGAATGACGTTGACGATATTGCCGCCGCCGGCTTCTGAATAAACCGTTTCTTTGTAATACTCGGAAATGGACGGCAGAAGCTTTTGGGAGTGGGCGGACAATGCCACCAAAGTCATGGTGACGCCTACCCCTAATGCGATGGCCGCATTTCCGACTTTAAAACTGATGCGTTCTTCTTTTTTGCTGTTGACTGGCAAATGGTAAAACGCCAACAGGAACAGTGCAACGGAAATGGTTTCGATGACCAATTGTGTCAGCGCCAAATCCGGTGCCCGGAATATGACGAAGAACAATGCAACAGAATAGCCGACCACCCCTAAAGCGACAATAGCTGTCAACCTTGATTTCGCTGCAATTGTCGTGATCGTTGCAGCGACCAAAGCGATGGCGATGAAGATTTCATACGTGCCGACCGGCGCCAGGTTGGTGGTATCGAAAACAAAGGCATCCACCAAATACAGTGTCGTCAGCATGATCAAGATGAAGAATCCGAACATATAAGCCAAATACGAGCGGATAAAGCCCGTCATGTACAGAGCGGAAAAGCGCTTGGCGCCGCTGTCGCTCAAATACATCATGAAATCATACAGGCTGTTGAGCGAATACGTTTCCGGCAGTTTGTCGTAAACCGGCTGCCATTTGCGCAACAGCCAGAACAGCAGGCCGCCGACAACGAAAATGCCGAGCGTCATATACAATTCCGTGTTGAAGCCGTGCCATGCGGAAACATGGACATCGACTTGCTCCGGGGAAGTGTAAAGGAATGGCTGGATAGCCAGCACCGCCGGCTTGACGATCCAGTCGCCGACCACATTCGGGATGAAGAAAATCGCGATAACAAGCATTGCCAAAATAGCTGGCGGGATGAGCATGCCGATAGGCGCTTCATGCGCCTGTTTCGGCAGCTCCTCCGGCTTGTGCTTCCCGGTAAACGTGTGGAGTACGAAATACAAGCTATAGACAAACGTGAAGACACTGCCGACCCAGGCGATGACAGGGAACAAGAAGCCCCAGACATCCATCGAGAACAGTTCGAACTCGGTGATGGCGAGCATCGCAGTCAGGAAGGTTTCCTTGCTCAGGAAACCGCCGAACAACGGAATGCCGGCCATCGACAGCGAGCCGATCATGGCAATGGTGAAGGAAATCGGCATCAGGCTCATCAAGCCGCCCAGTTTGCGGATGTCGCGCGTCCCTGTTTCGTGGTCGACGATTCCAGCGACCATGAACAGACTGCCTTTAAATACGGCATGGTTGACCAAGTGGAAGATCGCAGCGAACGCAGCGTATTTAAAGACGGTGCCAGCCGCATCTTCTACATGGAAGCCCATAGCGGAAGCGCCAAGCAGGCTCATGATCAAGCCCAATTGCGAAACGGTAGAGAACGCCAGAATCCCTTTTAGGTCTTTTTGTTTAAGTGCAAAGACAGATGCCCAAATCATGGTGAACAATCCGACGCCTGTAACGAGCCATACCCAAAGTCCGGAAGCCGCGAAAATCGGCGTAAAACGCGCCACCAGATAAAGGCCGGCTTTTACCATCGTCGCCGAATGCAAGTAGGCGCTTACAGGAGTAGGCGCTTCCATGGCATCCGGAAGCCAGATGTAGAATGGGAATTGGGCAGATTTTGTAAAGGCGCCAAGCAAGATGAGCACGAGCGCCCAGATAAAGAACTCATGCTGCACCAGATCCGGCGCTTGCGCAATAAGTTCGCGAATTGAGTAAGTATTGCCCATGATACTGAGCAGCACAAAGCCCCCGAGCATCATCAAGCCGCCGAAGACGGTGATCATCATTGACTTTAAAGCCCCGAAGCGTGAACGGTCGCGTGTATACCAATAACCGATCAGCAGGAATGAGGAAATGGAGGTGAGTTCCCAGAAAAGGTACAACGTAATCATATGGTCGGATTGGACGACTCCGAGCATAGCGGTCATGAAAATCAATAAGTAAACGTAGAAATTATGTAATTGCTCGCGGTTCTTATCCAAGTAAAAGATTGAATACAAAACAACCAGCGAACCGATCCCCGTTATCAATAGAGAGAACAGTAGGCTCAATCCATCCAGGTATGCGATGAATGCAATGTCCAAGGAAGGGATCCATTGAAATTCTGAAGTGAAAGTTCCGCCTTCCATCGTTTGCGGTAGGTAAGAAGCGTAATAGATGAATAAAATCACGGGAACAATCAAGACAAACCAGCCGGTATGGATGCGGCTAAGTTTTTTGAACAGCAGCGGAATCAGCAGGGCTGCGAGTATCGGCAAAAAGATTAAAAACACGAGTGACAAATGAATCCTCCTTTCAAGCGGTTACATGATGGGTTTCTAGAGAAATTATAACGTACATCCAATAAATTTGCACCATTCGGCTTTTGCTGTACGGCTGATGCCGCAAGGATTTCCCGCTTAATGAAATAGGAAGAAACTCAAATAAAAAAGTTGGAAAACGCTGTCGAATTTAGTCGAAATGCACCTTCCTAAAGACCGAGTAACAAGAGAATCCGGTTTTATTCCGGAATAAAAAAGCAGATTTCCTGTTGGAAATCTGCTCATGTAGTAGACAAGTAAATATTTTTGTTATTTAAAGAATAAAAGTCGTTTCATCTTAAGTATATCGGATTCTGCGCTCCATGCGGACGCTTTCCGCGGACGAAGCGCTGAGCCTCCTCGTCGAAAGCTCCTGTGGGGTCTCATCACTCCGTTCTTCCGCAGGAAAGATCGTGTCCGAAAGAAGTTCGGACATGATCTTTGCGACGAAGCTAGCGCAGCGATGCAGGAGCACATATTTGCCTTTCGCCGCATTGCGCTCCGAACCCTTGAGAGAATACTTATGAAAAGTGAATTATTTGGTTACTCTTTTCAATTAGAGCCACATGCTGTCAACCGGTCTGGCCACGAAGACTCCTGTGGGACAGCGAAGGCTGAAGACCCCGCAGGAAACGAGGTTTGAAAAACCTCGTTTGCGACGAAGCTAGCGCAGCGATGCAGGAGCAACTCTTTTTTTCAGTGACGAGGAGGCTGAAGCTGAGCCCACGGAAAGCGAAGTGGCCAGACTGGTTGGGGTATACACAATTATTCATTTTGATTAGACTTTGTCTACAGTCTGAGCAGATTTCCCATTGGAAATCTGCTGCTTTGTCATGAAGATTTCAATTCCTGCTCAAGAAGGACGTCTTCAAAATCCTGTTCCGGTTTGGCGGTTGTGTATTTCAAGAAGATAAACGAAATCAAGAACAACGAGCCGGTGACGATAAAGACGGCAGGGATTCCGATAAATCCACTGACGATGCCCCCGAACATCGGGCCGATGATATTCCCTAAAAAGCGGAAGCTGGTATTGTAGCCCATGACTTCACCTTGGATCTCGATAGGCGCTTCGCGTCTCATCAATGCGGTTGTTGTCGGAATCATGCCGCCCACGGCAATCCCGAACAATAGCCGAAGAATCATCAATTGCCAAAGCTCCGTGACAAAAGCTTGCGGAATGATGAAGACGAATGCGAGGATCAATAAGAATGTCAGGACTTTTTCGTAGCCGATCTGGTCGCCTAGGCGGCCCCAGCGCCGTGCGAACAAGAGATTGCCGACGCCGGTCGCGCTGAATGTGATGCCGGCAAGCAAGGCGACTTGTGTGCTGTCGGTCAAATGAGCGACATAAAGCGACAGCAGCGGCTGAATGCTGAAGTTTCCGATCTGGATCAACGCGGTGATGATCATGACATTGAACAGCAAGCGATGGTGGAAGATGCCCTGGATGATGGTTTTGCGCGCATAAACATGGGCATCTTTATGCTTCACGCGTTTCACTTCTTTGATGCCGACGACAACGATAAGCGCAGCTAGCGCAATGACACCCGATGTAATAAGGAAGGTATACGTAAAGCCGAATGTATCGGCCATCAATCCGCCGATCACCGGTCCGAATAAAGTCCCGGATACGCTGCCCATCTGCAGCGTGCCAAGCGTTTTGCCAGCCGTTTCCTTCGACGTCTGTGAGCTGACAAAGGCAAGAGATGTCGGGATAAAGCCCGTCACAACGCCCATGAACAAACGGATGAAGAATAATTCATGGACTGATTCGGCCGTTCCCATTAAGAAAATACTGGTGGCAATCCCAAAACAGTTGATAATGAGGATCGGCTTATAGCCATACTTGTCAGCAATCCGTCCCCAAATCGGTGACATGAAAAGTGCGGCGACAAATGTGACGCCGAATACGAGGCCTGCCCAGCGCTGGACATATTCCTCGGAAAAATTCCCGAGCGATTCGATGTACAGCGAAAGAAAAGGCATGATCATGGTAGTGCTTCCGGCTACCAGGAAATTGGAGATGATAATGATGAGGAAGTTCTTTTTTTGTCTTTCCATCCGGAGTCCCTTCTTTCTGATCCGTGAACCTGTTTCTATTATATAGTATTTCGTCACACGAAAAAAGTGCTGAGAATTACATGCCAATTCGAAATATTGTATGATAAAATGTGATGGGGTGAATGAGATGAAAATGAAATTAACAGCAGCAATCCTGCTGGCTGGCTTCTTGGCCGCATGCGGTACAGAAGAGCAGCAAGCACAGCCAGAAAAGGCAGAACCTGAAACAGCCGAAGAAAACCAAGCGGCAGCACCGGCAAGCGCCGCTGTCTATCCGCAATTAAGCAATGAAGTCGCAGACAACGAAGAGCTGGTCGCAATGGAAACGTCGATGGGAACGATCAAGATCAAATTATTCCCGGATTACGCGCCAAAAGCGGTTGAGAACTTTCTGACCCTTGCAGAAGATGGCTATTATGACGGCTTATTGTTCCACCGCGTCATTGAAGACTTCATGCTGCAAAGCGGTGACCCGACAGGCACTGGCGGAGGCGGAGAAAGCATTTATGGCGAATCGTTCGAAGACGAATTCAGCGACAACTTATTGAACCTTCGCGGTGCATTGTCGATGGCAAACGCTGGTCCCGGAACGAACGGCAGCCAGTTTTTCATCGTACAGGCAAAAGAAGCTCCGGCGGACAGCGTTTCTTCAGACCGTCCGGATGCAGTGAAGCAAGCATATGCCGAATTGGGCGGAACGCCATGGCTTGACGGCAAACACACCGTTTTCGGCCAAGTCATCGAAGGGATGGACGTTGTTGATGCAATCGCGGCAGTTGAAAAACAACAGGACCGCCCGGTAGAAGACGTTACCATCGATTCAATTGAAGTGCTATCCAAATAATTTTGCTTTGATTTAAAGCAGCCTATTCATGGCAAAGGGAAGAGTTCAGGACAAAGGCTCTTCTCTTTTTTTGCTTATGTGCTATTATGGCTGTTAATACTATGGAAATGTAAGGTGAAATCAAATGGGAATGAGTGAAATGAACAGAAGAGCTGCGAGAGTCTTGGAAGAATGGGATCCTTACTCAATTGGCGGAGATTTGTATGGCTCGGAAATTATGGAAGTTGTAGCTCAATTGCATGTGCTCGATGATCCGTCCGATTTAGCGAAGCAAATCCAAAGCATCTACCAATTCACGTTCGAGAAATGGATTCCTCTCGAACATTGCGTCGCCATTTCCTATAAACTGCTGGCATTGAAATACGAAGCAAAGTGCATTATCTAAATAAAAAAAGCTTTCAGCCCCAATGGGCCGAAAGCTTTTTTTTATTGGGCTGCTTCTGCACCGTCCAGCAAATTGGATGCTGGCACTTCAAGTGCATTTGAGAGTTTCAAGATAGTTTGTGTAGAAGGCACTTCTTCGCCGGTTTCATAAGCTTGGAGCCTAGCGACGCCGATTCGGGCTTTCAAGGCTAATTCGTCTAGCGACAAATTGCGTTCTTCACGAAGGAACTTTAATTGTGTGTGCAAATCTTTCTTCATATATATACACTCCTCTGCAAAATGTTTCATGTAATTAAATGAAGTATACCATAAACTGTCTATTTCGACAGACGAAATTATGGCAGTTTCGAAACAAATAACAGCTTAGAAAATGGAAATGATTCCTTGGATAAAGACGACGATAATCGCTACTGGAGCTACATAGCGCACCAATGCGCGCCACACTTGGAACCAGACTGTCTGGCCAGGCAATTCCGTCTCTGCTTCATGTTTTTTCAATATATAGCCGGCAAAGAGGGCAGTGAATAAAGCACCGATCGGCAAACCGATCCGGCTAGTCAAAATGTCCATGAAATCGAAGAATGTGTAGCCGAACATGAACGGCTCCGACATGACGCCGAATGACAATGCGCTCGGGATGCCGAACAGGAAAATCACCAAGCCATACAACCACGCAACACGGACGCGTCGGTCGAATTTATTTTTCACAATAATGGATACACCGATTTCAAGCATCGAGATGGATGAAGTCAACGTGGCGAAAAGCATGAGCACGAAGAAAATGATCATCAGCAAACCGCCCATGAATAATTGGTCGAAAATGGCCGGGAGGATGATGAAGACCAAACCAGGCCCTTGGTCCGGTGTATAGCCAAGTGCAAATACTGCCGGGAAAATGATCAGTCCGGCCATGATGGATATAAGGATGTTCAATCCGGCAACGCTGACAGCGGAACGGGAGAGATTCTCGGATTTCGACAAATATGAGGCATAAGTCATCATGCCTGCAACACCAACGCTTAAGGAGAAGAAAGCCTGTCCTAGAGCGATCAATGCGGTTTTAAAATTAAAGAACGACCAATCAGGCACGAACATGAATTTCACGCCTTCCATGGCGCCGTCCAAGGTCAATGAACGGACCATCAAGATGACCAGGAAAATCAACAGCCCGGGCATCATGATCTTGCTGGCGCGTTCGATGCCGCCCTTGATGCCGCCTTGCACGATCCAGATTGTCAGCAACATGAAAGCGGCTTGCGCAAGGATGACTTCCAGTGGATTGCCGATGATGCCGCCGAATAATTCAGCGAAATCAGCGTCACCCAGATTCGACAACTGGAACAATAAGGAGCGGCCGAGATAAGAAAGGATCCAGCCCCCGACAACACTGTAGAAAGATAAGATGATAAAAGAGAAAATAAGTCCAGACCAACCGATTAAAAACCATGGTTTTCCAGGTGCCTGTTTTTTTAATGCGCTGACAGGATCTGCCTGTCCGCGTCTCCCTATGACGAATTCAGCAAGCAAAATCGGCAAGCCGATTGCTAAGGTGCTGATAATAAAGAGCAAGATAAAGACACTGCCGCCATTTGCACCGGTTTCATAAGGGAATTTCCAGATTGCCCCTAAACCGATGGCGCTTCCCGCTGCCGCGAGGATAAAGCCAAGCTTCGATGTCCATTGTTCACGTTTCTGCATGTTCTCACTCCTAAACTATTTGGATTTTTTAATTCTACACGACCCACCTATAAAAAAATAGAGACAATTCAAAGCAAGGGTACATTATCGTGTATAATAAACAAATAAAGGAAGATGATTGAATATTTACGCAAAAGAGGTGGATTTCAAAATGGATGCCAATCAACAGACGAATCGTGTTCAAAATGAGCGATACCAGACAACGTCGGAATGGACACCGCAACTACTCGGGCAAGTCATGCGTTTCGGCTTTCAAAATGGCGTGCCGGCAGACAAACTAAATGCATTCCAGCAGGCTGTATACAAAGATTTTTCTTCAGCAGCAATGGATGATGAAAAAGAGATGGACATTTTATTGTATAAAACGGCAATTTTAAAGTTGCCTCGATTTATCGGAAGTGAAGAAGCAGCGGAAGACATGTTCCGCTTTCCTGAAGACCTCGAAACGCACAAAGCAATCTTGGCTTTGGATGCGCCTGAGCGTATCGCGTTGACGCTGCATTATTTGCAGGGCAAGCGGCTTCAGGAAATCAGCGGTATCGTAGAACGCCCCGAACTGCAGGCGCAGGAAGGCTTACAGGCCGGTTTTCGGCAATTACAAGAAAACTTGGGCATAGCGGATGCTGCGGCCGTTGAAAAACGTTTGGAATTTGCCGGAAAATCCTATGGCCGCATCGAGTTCAGCATGGCGGAAAGTGAAGGAGAAGCAGAAATTCCGCACATTCCTGAAAATACGCCAATGCCGGCGCCAGTGGCGAAGCGCACTAAAGTTCTGCTGGCTACAGCCGGACTGTTTTTGGCAGGTGTCATCGGCGCCTCTTATATAATGGATAACGCTAGACCGGATTTGCCGCTGACAGCAGCGGAAACGGAAAATGAGGATCAGCTTACAGTTAAAATGCTCGAGGGCTGGAAACAGCAGTACAACAAAATCCGGCAATCGTCTCCGGAGCGGCTGGGCATTGATGAGGGTGTATATAATCAGCTGCAATACGTCAAAAAAGCGGATCAGCAAATGGAACGGGTGTTGAGCAATGAACATGCTGAAGGGATGAAAAATGATAAAAAGAAAATGCAGCGCCAAGTGGATGAGTTGATGCTTCAGATCGAAACGCCGAAAGAGATGGTGTTGCTTTTTAGCGACGCGTTTTTATCGAGCGCTGAAACGCAGAAAGTCCTTGTTAATTATGCGCTGAAAACAAAAGAATTGATGCTGCTGTCGGAAGAGGTTTTGGCAACGAATCATGAGGAACTCGCGAAAGTGGAGGTCAACGGGGAATTGTCGGCCGAAAAATTGCTTGCGGGACGTAGCGACTTCACGGAAGAGGTCCAGAACTTGGTCGATTCCCTTAGCGAACGCAGCCTGACGGTCATCAAGCATCCATCAGAAGACCGTTTCATCACACGCCGGAACACGGAAGCACTGCATTCAAGCAATTTGCTGAATAACGATTACGAAGCGAGCAATTATATCGGCCTGTTGATGAATGATCCATACTTTGACGAAAAGGGCCTCTTGCAACCCATCAGCCAGATGCCATACATCCTGACATCAATTGAACGGCCATTGCTTGAATCTGTGGACTCTTCACCGCTGTACCAGGATTTTGCAGCTGTTTTTCAGCATGCCTTTTTTCTGACGCTGAAAGGTGGAGAAGGCCAGACGGTTTTTGACAGCCAAGGGATTGTAAAAGGGGAATACCAGGAAGCATGGAAGCAAATGGCTGAGCAATCCGGCAATCCGCTGATTTACGTCATGCTGCCCATTATAGAAGAAATGGAAGCAAGTGGCTGGACGGGCTCAAAAAGTTACGATGAACTGGAGTATGACAGCATCCTAGAAGCATTGGACATGGAGAAGGCAGGCAAGCTTGCAGCGAAACTGCCGAATGGTGACGTTGCAATCGAACCACAGCTCATTCAATTGGAACGGCACGATTTTGCAGCGACAGAGAAACTCTACAAAGAGTTTTCAGCGCAGCACGACTTGGCCCTGCTGGAAAATGTGCTGCCGCTAGATGTTTTGCTGCTGTTCGACCACGCGAATAGCCTTGGCGACGCTGACACAATGTGGCATCTATTGTCCGGGGAAGCGAAGCCGCCGCTCCCTGAGTACAAGCGGATCTGGCGTCAGCAGCCTGGTTTAAAAGAATACATCAAATGGATAGAAGTGAACGAAGAGCAAATCACGCGCATAGGGCCGAGGCTGCATTTGTACCTGTCCATCAGCCCGAAAGACGAAACCGTTTACCCGCAGTTCACCCCTAGCCTTGTTATGCAGGGCGATGCAACATGGTTTATGCAGTATCACCTTTACGAAAATTATGACTTGAGCGGAAAAGAATCAGGCTATAAGAAAAATGTGAATGCCTTGTACAATGAATTCAAAGAAAGCTTAGACGAAAAAGTGCTGGATAAAGCCTCGCCGGGGGAAATCGCCGGACTGCTTTTGAAGGCTTTTGAAGAGGAGAACACAGCCATGCTTCTCTTGCTTTTCGAAGAGCCGGAGGCGTTGGAAGAGTCCTATGTTCTGACACAACTTTCTGGAAGAAGCGTACCGCATTTTTCTGACGCGCTGAGCGCAGCCTTTTACAGCGACTCCTTTTATTATGGAAACGGTAACGGCAGCTTGGAACACGGCAGCTTCCAATTCGAAGGCCCGAACGACGGTGCTGACGTGGAATTCAACCAATTAACAATGGTCAAAACCCCGTCAGGCTGGCGTTTTGGCGACTTGAATATGTATTGATTTTACTCTGCAGCCTATTCTGTGCTATAATTTACAGATGCCAATAAGGTGTACAGGATAATTAGATAAGACTAGGAGCGGGTATAAAATGACAAATTTCCAAACAGGCGACACAGTAACAGGTAAAGTAACAGGAATTCAGCCATACGGTGCATTCGTAGCATTGGACGATCAAACTCAAGGATTGGTCCACATCTCAGAAATCACACACGGCTACGTAAAAGAAGTTAGCGAATACTTGGCAGTTGGCCAAGAAGTTAACGTTAAAGTTTTGGAAGTTGACGATAAATCTAAAAAAATCAGCTTGTCAATCCGTGCACTACAAGAGCAGCCGCCAGCAGCTCAGCGCACTGAAAAACCAAAACAATCTCTTCAATCACACGTAAACGAAAATGATTCTGAAGGATTCAACTCGTTGAAAGACAAAATGCAAGAGTGGATCAAGCGTTCAGGTCAGTAAGAAAAGCGGAAGCGGCCGTATAGATCCGTAGGGCATAAGACGGGCAGCCGAAGCGGCATTTTTTCAGCCGCACAGGATGACTGGCTTATGACCCGAGGATCTGGCCGCTGGAGCTAGACAGTAAGGAAAGCGCTTAGGCGCAACAAAAAAACGAAGTACAGACATCATGTCTGCGCTTCGTTTTTTTTGATTTTCCGCAATCGATACTGCAGGTTTTGCCGGCTCATGCCGAGTGCTGCGGCAGCTTTCGTAACATTGCCGCCATGGAGGTCCATCGCTTTTTTTAAATAATAGCTTTCCGCTTCTTGCAAATAATCATCGAGCGGCAGCATTTCCTTGCCGGAATGGACGATAAAGTCCTCTGGGTTCAAAGCATGTTTGTTCATCGTCTTCCATTTAAAATGCTGCGGCAGCAATTCCGCGGTAAGTGACTCTTCGGTGGTCAAAAGGGAGGTCGCTTCGTCGAGAAGCAACTCAAGTTCCTTTAAATTGCCCGGCCAATCATATTTCAAGAACATCTCTTCCGCTTCTTTTGTCAAACTGCGGACCACTGAACCGAATTTCATGCGGTGCCGGGACAAATAATCATAAACAAAAGGCATGACGTCTTCTTTTCGGTTGCGGAGCGGTTCGAGCTGGATGGTCATAGCTGAAAAGAAATAATAGAGTTCTTTCGACAATTTTTGCGAAGCGATCAGCTCCACTGGATCTTCACCAACGCTGGCGATAAAATAAGTGTTCTGATTGGAGAGTTCTTTCGCCATCTGCAGCAAATGGTATTGCAGAGGCAAAGGGAGGAGGTCGATGCGTTCGCAATAGACCGTCCTGTGCGGCGTATCTGCCAAATCTTCCTGGAGGCGATCGATCAATTGACTGTCAGTGCCGTGGCAATACAAAGTGAACAGCTGGCCGCTGGACGAAGATGCTGAATGGATCGACTCAGCGATCAATTCTTTTCCTGTGCCCGATTCACCCACCAATAAAACAGGAAGCTTTAATGTCGCAGCTTTCTCGGCTGTTTGGATGACTTTTCTCATACTCTCCGAAATTGCAGTGATGCTTGAAAACGTAATCGGCTCTTCATACTTTTTAAGCGGCTGGTATACGACCTTTTCCAGCTTCGTAACATCCCGTGACAATTCAATTGCGCCGACCAGCACCTTTTCGTCAAAGACCGGATGGGTATCGTTGATGGTGGTGATTTCCTGGCCTTTGCGGTTCCAATACGTCTGTTTTACATTCAAAACGGCTTTTCCAGATTGCAGCACCTGCAGCAATGTGCTTTCGTGCTGATCAAAACGAAATAATTCCAACAGCGAACGATCCGCCAATTCTTCGTAATCGAAACCCTCAATTTCTCTCATTTTCTGGTTATAAAATATCGTCTTGCCTTTTAGATCAATCGCGTGGATGCCGACTGCCGCGTGTTCTGCAGCGAAATGGTAGAACGGCAACAAGTCTTTCTCAACGGTTTTCAAAAAATCACCTCAAAATATTTATAACTTTTTAATAGAAAAGACTTGATTAATGCAACAATCTTTTGCATTATTATATATGTAAAGAGAATATAAGTGCAAACTTTTTTTGCGCTTTTATTAAATCCAAGGAGGATTCACATGATTCCCTACAAACACGAACCATTCACAGATTTTTCAATTGAAAAGAACCGCACTGCTTACCTGGCCGGTTTAAAAACAGTTGAGGCGTATTTAGGCCAAGACTATCCATTGGTTATTGGTGGAGAACGCGTTACAACTGAAGACAAAATCGTTTCATTCAACCCTGCTGATAAAGAAGAAATCATCGGCCGTGTTTCGAAATCAAATAAAGAATTAGCTGAAAAAGCGATGCAAAGCGCTCTTGAAGCATTCAAAACGTGGAAAAAAGTTAAACCTGAAGTGCGCGCTGATGTATTGTTGAAAGCTGCAGCGATTGTTCGCCGCCGCAAGCATGAATTCTCTGCACTTCTTACAAAAGAAGCGGGCAAGCCATGGAACGAAGCGGATGCTGATACAGCTGAAGCAATCGACTTCTTGACTTACTACGCGCACCAAATGCTTAAGATGAAAGATGGCATGCCAGTCGAAAGCCGTCCAGGCGAAGACAACCGCTACGATTATATTCCTCTTGGAGTAGGCGTTGTCATTTCTCCATGGAACTTCGCTTTTGCAATCATGGCAGGAACAACTGTTGCTGCAATGGTTACTGGGAACACAGTTCTATTGAAACCAGCTTCAACAACTCCGGTTGTCGCTTATAAATTCATCGAAGTTCTTGAAGAAGCGGGCATGCCTGCAGGCGTCGTCAACTTTATCCCAGGACCGGGTTCTGAAGTAGGAGACTATTTGGTCGATCACCCGAAAACTCGTTTCATCTCATTCACTGGTTCAAAAGAAGTCGGCCTAAGAATTGCTGACCGTTCTGCAAAAGTGAACGAAGGGCAAGTTTGGATGAAGCGCCTGATTGCTGAAATGGGCGGGAAAAACACGATGGTTATCGATAAAGACGCAGATCTTGAGCTTGCTGCACAATCGATCGTCAAATCTGCATTCGGTTTCAGCGGACAGAAATGTTCTGCAGGATCTCGTGCCGTTGTCGTAGAAGACGTGTATGACGAAGTTCTTGAACGCGTCATCGAGTTGACGAACGAATTGACAATCGGCAACCCGACTGACCAGTCGAATTATATGGGCCCGGTTATTGATTCAAACTCTTTCAAAAAAATCATGAGCTATATTGAAATCGGCAAAGAAGAAGGCCGCGTAGTTGCGGGTGGAACTGGCGACGATTCTAAAGGGTTCTTCGTGAACCCGACTGTCATTGCGGATCTTGCACCAACTGACCGTGTTATGCAGGAAGAGATTTTCGGACCGGTTGTCGGCTTCACAAAAGCGAAAGACTTTAAAGAAGCAATCGACATTGCCAACAACACAGAATACGGTTTGACGGGCGGAGTCATTACGAATAACCGTGAACATCTTGAATATGCACGCGAAGAATTCCATGTCGGCAATTTGTATTTCAACCGTGGATGCACAGGCGCAATCGTTGGATACCAGTCATTCGGTGGGTTCAACATGTCAGGAACAGACTCAAAAGCGGGCGGACCGGATTACTTGGGTCTTCACATGCAAGCAAAAACAACTTCTGAAATGTATTAAGAAGCATTAAGTGGTATAATTATTCATTAAAAGGCGGACTTATTAGTCTGCCTTTTTTAAAAAAGGAGGAATTTAAATGACAAAGACGCAAGAAATTATCGAACAAACAGAAAAATTCGGTGCACCAAACTACCATCCACTGCCAATCGTCATCACAGAAGCAGAAGGAGTTTGGGTCAAGGATCCTGAAGGCAATAAATTCATGGATATGCTTTCAGCCTATTCCGCTGTCAACCAAGGCCACCGCCATCCGAAAATCATCCAGGCCTTAAAAGACCAGGCTGACCGAGTGACATTGACTTCACGCGCATTCCATAACGATATGCTGGCTCCTTGGTACGAATTGATCTGTAAAATTTCCGGAAAAGAAATGGCTTTGCCGATGAATACGGGTGCAGAAGCTGTTGAAACAGCATTTAAAGCGGCACGCCGCTGGGCATATGACGTAAAAGGCGTTGAAAAAGATCAAGCTGAAATCATTGCATGCGAAGGCAACTTCCACGGCCGTACGATGACTGCAGTTTCTTTATCATCAGATCCTGATTACAGAAGAGGCTTCGGACCGATGCTTCCAGGCATTAAAATCATTCCTTACAGCGATTTGGAAGCATTGAAAAATGCGATTACACCAAATACGGCTGCCTTCCTGATCGAACCGATCCAAGGTGAAGCAGGCATTGTTATGCCAGAAGAAGGATTCTTGAAAGCTGCAAGAGAATTATGCCGCGAAAACAACGTTTTATTCATTGCTGACGAAATTCAGTGTGGGCTTGCGCGTACTGGTAAAATGTTCGCTTGTGAATGGGAAGATGTTGAGCCGGATATGTACATATTGGGCAAAGCGCTTGGAGGCGGAGTGTTCCCGATTTCTTGTGTCGTTGCAGACCATGAAATCTTGAATGTCTTTAACCCAGGATCACACGGTTCGACTTTCGGAGGGAACCCACTTGCTTGTGCAGTATCAATCGCTTCTCTTGAAGTGCTGCAAAATGAAAAACTAGCTGAACGTTCGCAAGAACTAGGCGAATACTTTATTGGCAAATTGCGTGAAATCCAACATCCTTCTATTAAAGAAGTGCGCGGCCGTGGATTGTTCATCGGCATGGAATTGACTGAAGCAGCGCGTCCTTATTGCGAAAAACTGAAAGAACTTGGTTTATTATGCAAAGAAACGCATGATACTGTCATCCGTTTTGCACCACCATTGATCATTTCAAAAGAAGAACTTGACTGGGCAATCGAACGCATCCAAAAAGTATTTTCAAATTAATGACTTTCTAGCACGCAACAAGCTGGATATGTTACACTAGTTTCGAGTAATTACTATAAATATAAAGAGGCGAATTAAAACAATGGCTGAAAACTTGAACTTGTTGACGTCAACTCAGAACGTTATTCGAACTGCGTTGGATAAACTCGGATACGAAGAATCGATGTATGAACTTTTAAAAGAACCTATGCGTATTATGGAAGTGCGTATTCCAGTCCGCATGGACGATGGAAAAACAAAAGTATTTACAGGATTCCGTGCACAGCACAACGATGCAGTCGGACCTACTAAAGGCGGAGTGCGTTTTCATCCTGACGTAAACCGGGAAGAAGTAATGGCGCTTTCTATGTGGATGACATTGAAATGTGGAATCGTCGATCTTCCTTATGGCGGAGGAAAAGGCGGCATCATCTGTGACCCAAGAGAAATGTCCATGCATGAAATCGAGAAACTGAGCCGCGGCTATGTCCGTGCAATCAGCCAAATCGTTGGGCCGAACAAAGACATTCCGGCTCCGGACGTTTTCACTAACTCGCAGATCATGGCGTGGATGTTCGATGAATACAGCAAAATTGATGAATTCAATTCACCTGGATTCATTACAGGGAAACCGATTGTCCTTGGTGGTTCACAAGGCCGGGATAAAGCGACTGCTCAAGGTGTAACCATTGTTATTAATGAAGCTGCTAAAAAACGCGGCCTTGAAATTAAAGGCGCACGGGTAGTAATTCAAGGGTTCGGCAACGCCGGCAGTTTCTTGGCGAAGTTCCTTCATGATCAAGGCGCGAAAGTTGTCGGAATTTCTGACGCTTACGGTGCATTGCATGATCCAGACGGCTTGGATGTTGAGTATTTGCTGGACCGCCGCGATAGCTTCGGTACCGTGACAACGTTATTCGATAACACGATTTCAAACAAAGAGTTGTTTGAATTGGATTGCGATATCCTTGTCCCAGCAGCGATTGCCAACCAGATTACAGCTGAAAATGCACATGATATCAAAGCTTCAATCGTCGTGGAAGCGGCGAACGGGCCGACAACTTCGGAAGCGACGAAAATTCTGACTGAACGTGGAATTCTTCTTGTGCCGGATGTATTGGCTAGTTCAGGCGGTGTCACAGTGTCTTACTTTGAATGGGTTCAAAATAACCAAGGTTATTACTGGACGCAGGAAGAAGTGGATGAAAAGCTGACGAAAAAGCTTGTTGATGCTTTTGATAATGTTTACAATGTCGCTACTACACGCAATATTGATATGCGCTTGGCCGCTTATATGGTCGGAGCTCGCAGAACTGCGGAAGCAGCACGCTTCCGTGGGTGGGTTTAAGGCGAAAAAAGATCGTTCGGGTTCTTCCCGAGCGGTTTTTTTGCGTTTTAATAGGGAAATCTACATAATAGAAAAAGAATAGGAGGATGATTAGATGAATGCATTTTCATTTTATAACCCGGTTAAATTAATTTTTGGTAAAGGGCAATTAGAAGCGGTTAAGAAAGAATTGCCTAAATATGGCAAAAAAGTATTGGTGGTATATGGCGGAGGCAGCATCAAAAAGAACGGCCTCTACGATGAAGTAATGGCTACCTTAGCCGAAGCGGACCTTGAAGTTTTTGAATTAGGCGGAGTAGAGCCGAATCCACGGATCTCAACTGCACGCAAAGGCATTGAAATCTGTAAAAATGAAGGCATTGATATGCTTTTGGCAGTAGGCGGCGGTTCTGTTATTGACTGTACGAAACTGATTGCATGCGGCGCACCATATGATGGCGATGCTTGGGATTTCGTATCACGCAAAGCACAGCCGAAAGAGGCATTGCCATTCGGCACAGTGCTGACTTTGGCGGCAACAGGTTCAGAGATGAACTCTGGATCGGTCATCACAAATGAAGAAACACAAGAGAAATATGGCTGGGGAAGCCCGTTGTCGTTCCCGAAATTCTCGATTCTTGATCCGACTTATACAATGTCGGTGCCAAAAGACCATACGGTATATGGCATTGTCGATATGATGTCCCATATTTTCGAGCAATATTTCAACAATGCTACAAACACACCTGTACAAGACCGGATGTGCGAAGGGGTATTGAAAGCAGTAATTGAAACGGCTCCGAAATTATTAGATGATCTCCAAAGCTACGAGCACCGCGAAACAATTTTATTCGCAGGGACGATGGGGTTGAACAACATCCTTCAAATGGGTTACAACGGAGACTGGGCTACACACAATATCGAACATGCCGTATCAGCAGTTTACGATATTCCGCATGCTGGAGGCTTAGCTATTCTATTCCCTCAGTGGATGCGCCACAACATCAAAGTAAATCCAGCACGCTTTGCGCAAATGGCTGAACGTGTCTTCGATGTTGAACGAGAAGGCAAGACGGACGAAGAGGCGGCGTTGGAAGGAATCGAGCGCATGAGCGCATTCTGGACATCTCTTGGAGCGCCTACACGTTTGGCGGATTATGAAATTGATGGTTCGAAGATTGACTTGATGGCTGAAAAAGCCATGGTCTACGGAGAGTTCGGCAATTTCAATAAAATGCAAAGCGACGACGTAAAAGAAATCTTAACAGCTTCACTTTAAAAAAAGATTATAAAAAAGATTGGGCGCACAATGCGCCCAATCTTTTTTTATTTATTATTCGGTTGGCGTTGCGGATAACGAATCAGGGCGCTTGCTGACATGCGTCCAATGCGTTTCGCCATCGTCCGCGTCAAGCGACACAATGACATCGTCAACGCTCGGCTGGTTCAAAAGGATATCGGCTAAACGGTCCTGCAAAGCGTCTGCTTCGGCTACGGTTAGCGTTGGATCGATTTCTACGAGTGTTTCCACATGAAGGAATTCGCCTTCTTTGATTACTTCAAGCTTCTTGATATCTCTAACTGCGGGTTAATCAGTCAGGATGTGGGCGATATGGTTTACCATCTGCTCATCAGTTTCCCCGATAGCGCCACGGGCATTGTCCATGAATACTTTGGTGACTACATAGAACATCATCAAACCGATAGCGATAGAAGCTGCACCTTCGATTGCAAGGAAACCTGTGTAATGGGCGATCAAAATGGCGACTAACGCCAGGACGCCGCCTGAAGTTGCAACTAAATCTTCAAGAAACACGAGTTTAGTTGCAGGTTTGGCACGATTCAAATGGGCGAAACTTGTCGTTAAGGGAGCAAGTGCTCCGCCTTTGACGCCTGCTTCATGCAAAACTTCCTTGCCAGCTTTATAAAGCACGAAAGTTTCCAAGAGGATGGCTATTGTCAAGACGATAACGCTGATGATAAATCCTTCCGCTTCCATTGGATGAGTCATTTGGTGCCAGCCTTCGAGAATCGTTTCATATGCCATGATGCCGACGATTAATACGGCACCTAGAAGTACAATGTTAAGCAATCGGCCGAAACCATTTGGAAATCGTTTCGTCGGCGCTTTCTTCGATAATGCCGAACCGATAAAAACAAAATATTGATTTGCTGCATCGCCGATCGAGTGCATCATTTCGGCGAACATTGCCACGTTTCCTGTAAAGAAGAAGGCGACACCTTTCATAATTGAGATAAAAGTATTGATAACTGCAGCGAATAAGGACGGCTTGTTCCCGCCTTTTAATAATGTAAAAAATTCTCCCATTCTCGTTCCTCCTTAATTGATAAGCTCAATATCCACTTCCTCGACTTTGTCGATAGCCATGATTTCCTGATAAAGGCTTATTGTTTCTTTGGTGTGGTAATACGATACCCGCATCGCCATTTGATGAAGTACATTTCCGCTATCGCCTTCATGATGGAAAATTGAAAGAGATTCAATGCTCACCCCATTTGATTCTATCGCTTCTGCGATGATAGGGAAAGACTCTGTATCGGATACGATGATTTTAATGCTGGCCTCCGCCATACGCAAACGCTTTGGACCGAATTTGAAAAGGGCAGGGGGCAGTACTTCGATACCGAAAAGAATAATGGCTACTGTGAAAAATGCTTCGATATAAAAACCTGCGGCTACTGCAATGCCAATTCCTCCAGCTCCCCAAATCATTGCTGCGGTGGTCAATCCGGAAATCGAATCATTGCCACGCTTGAGGATGACGCCGGCGCCAAGAAAACCGATGCCGGATACAATTTGTGCGGCAAGGCGGAGTGGATCCATTGTGATATTGACGCCTTCATGCGGACTGCCTTCTGCAAGGTAGGCCGTTTCAATCGAAATGATTGTCAGCAAACAGCTGAATGTAGCAATCACGACGCTCGTCTTCAACCCGACAGGCTTCCTTTTTAATTCCCTCTCGAGCCCGATAACTAAACTTAGAACAGCAGCTATTACTAGCTTGAGGAAAGTTTCATAGGAGGAGATATGAAGTGCATCCAGAAAATCCATTTAAATTCCTCCTTCCTTATTACGGGATTGATAAAGAATGCTGGAACTGTCAAACTGGAAGAAGCTGATTTGAATTATGTATTTACAGCATAACAACCTTAAAGGAGCACCGCTATGGAAAAACCAGCAATTAATCCTTTCATCCCGATCATCATCGGTGTTTTTTCAGTTGCACTCTCAGCGATTTTCGTGAAAATGACTTCCGCTGACTCAGGGGTGACGGCTTTTTATCGAATGCTGTTCTCAATCCTTATCATGAGTCCGGTATTCTTAATGAAATATACCCCGGAAATCAAGAAGCTAAGCAAGAGGGATTGGGTTTTTACATCAATCGCTGGAATTTTTCTCGCATTTCATTTCATCCTATGGTTTGAATCGCTTAATTATACGTCAGTCGCCAGTTCCACTGTCTTGGTTACGCTTCAGCCGTTATTCGCTTTTGCCGGCACGTACTTCTTCTTTAAAGAGCGGTTGTCCATTAAGACAATCGTTTCTGGAGTGATTGCAGTCGGCGGCAGCGTATTGATCGGCTACGGCGATTTTAAAATCAGCGGGATGGCGCTCTACGGAGATATGCTGGCGTTGATTGCCTGCGCATTGATCACTGCTTATCTGCTTTTCGGCCAAGATGTCCGGAAAAGAATCTCGTTGGTCACGTATACGTTTGTCGTTTATAGCGTTAGCACGATAACATTATTCTTCTATATCATAGCTAAAGGCGAGTCATTCGGCCCTTACCCAGCTTCCGAGTGGATGTGGTTTTTGCTGCTGGCGATTATTCCGAACCTGCTCGGGCATACACTTTTCAATTGGTCATTGAAGTGGGTGAGTACGAATGTCATTTCAATTGCCATTTTGTTCGAGCCGGTAGGAGCGGCAATACTGGCCTATTTCATTCTAGGGGAACTTCTCAGTGCATCACAGATAATAGGTGGGAGCGTTGTGCTGGCAGGGATCATTTTGTTTGTTGCGGACTTCAAAAAAATTAAATCCAAGTTTTTTAAGGAAAAGGCTTGATTTAATTTGCTGTACGGTTTATATTAATACATGTCCTTAAGACGCCTGAAAAAATATTTTAAAATAGTATTGACTTCCAGGTGCGAACAGGATATATTAATAAAGTCGCCAATGAGCGCGGCATACAAACATGAACCTTGAAAACTGAACAGCAAAACGTCAACAAC
>NZ_JASDCW010000038.1:0-25472 GCF_030407685.1 Planococcus sp. APC 3906
TCTCCAATTCCAGTGAAATCAAGGGTGTTCAAGTTTTCTTAATTGAACAGACAATTAAGAAAGTTATTGTAAAAACGGCTTAGCAAGTACAGCTGCAAATTTTGCGCTTTTGCGGAATTCAATTGTGTTTTGGCTATGCTTCCAGTTGTGTTAAAATTATTTCGGAAACCAACACCATTCAGGAGGCTAAAAAATGTCAAACGTTCTTGTTTTAGGACATAAAAATCCGGACACAGATTCAATTTGTTCGGCGATTTCATATGCATATTTGAAAAAACAGCTGGGCATGCCTGCGGAACCGATCCGTTTAGGGGAAGCCAATAACGAAACTCTCTACGCATTGGAATATTTCAAATTCGAACAGCCGCGCCTTGTTGAAAAAGTGGCAGCTGAAGCTTCACAGGTCATTCTTGTGGACCACAACGAGCGCCAGCAGAGCGCTGCCGATATCCAGGACGTCCAAATTCTTGAAGTGGTTGACCACCACCGCATCGCCAATTTCGAAACGGTCGATCCATTGTACTTCCGTGCCGAACCGGTCGGCTGCACAGCTACGATCATTTTGAAATTGTTCAAGGAACACGGTGTCGAAGTGCCGTCTGATATCGCTGGGCTTATGTTGTCGGCGATCATTTCAGACTCATTGCTCTTCAAATCGCCAACTTGCACAGAACAGGACTTGCAGGCTGCACGCGAACTTGCGGAAATCGCGAATGTTGATGCGGCACAATATGGTCTTGCCATGCTGAAAGCTGGTGCGGACCTTAGCAACAAAACTCTTGAAGACTTGATGTCGCTGGACTCGAAAGAATTCGAAGCCAACGATCACCGCTTTGAAGTGGCTCAAGTCAATGCCATCGATGTCAATGAAGTCATCAGCCGCCAAAAAGAACTGGAAGTGCTGATGAACGAAAAAATTGCTCGCAAAAACTTGGATTTATTCGCATTTGTGGTTACAGATATCCTGAACAATGATTCGGTCGCTATCGTCTTGGGACGCAAGGCGGACATCATCGAAGGCGCATTCAAGTCAAGCGTCGTTGACAACCGCATTTTATTGCCAGGCGTTGTTTCACGTAAAAAGCAGATCATACCGGTCATTACAGAAGCGTTAAGCTGATCCCTCCGGGGGTCAGTTTTTTTGATGGACAGCATTTTCAGCAGTGCGCATAGGCAATAGGACGCCGTGTGCTGCGGAAGGTTGCATGGGCGAAGGAAATTGTCCGGTTGGGACTGGCACGGGGCGCCTTCACTTTTCGTGTTGTCCAGATCCGGCGGCCAGATTCTCGGGTCGCTTCGGACTTGCCGACAATGGCAAAGAGCGCCATTACCGGCACATATAAAGCCATCTGCTCCTAAAGCACTTCGTGCTTCGTCGCAAAGTTAAGGCCGAATTTCCTTCGCCCTTAACTTGCCTGTCGGGGCTAACATGGGCATCTCCACTTTTGGTTTTGTCCAGTTCCGGCGGCCAGATTCTCGGTTCACAAGCCACTCTGGCTGTGCGGCTAGAGAGACGCCGCTTCGCCAGAGCGTCTTGCGCCTGTCGAATCTAAACGGCCGCCTCCACTTTTGGTTTTACAGGCAAAAACATTGAGCAGGGTTTTGTTCGTTGTTATAGTAATGCGTGAGGTGAAATTATGAAAATTGAAATTTGGTCAGATTATGTATGTCCGTTTTGCTACATAGGCAAGCGTACGTTGGAACAGGCTTTAGAAAAATCTGGTTTTCATTCACAAGCTGAGATTTCGTTCAAGGCTTATCAATTAGATCCGGCAGCACCAGTCGATTCGACGGTGTCGGCATATGAAAGTTTAGCGGCAAAAACTGGCGCGACTTTGGAACAAGCAAAAGAAATGACGAAAGGCGTTGCGGCTCACGCGCGCTCAGTAGGACTTGAATATAATTTCGACGGTATGATGAATGGCAATACGCTGGCGGCTCACCGCTTAGTGAAGTGGGCAGAGGTGCATGGCAAGGACGCACATTTGACGGAACTTCTCCTTCGTTCGTATTTCGTTGAAGGCAAGAACGTCAGCAATAATGGGGTATTAGCGGAAACGGCGGAAGCAGCCGGACTGCCTAAGGACGAAGCGGAAAGCATTCTGGCTTCCGACCGGTTCCACGACGAAGTGGCGGCGGATATCACGGAAGCACGCCAGATCGGCGTACAAGGCGTGCCGTTCTTTGTTATCAACCGCAAATACGCAATTTCCGGCGCACAGCCGCTGGAAGCTTTTGTCGATTCGATCCGCCAGATTGCGGACGAAGAAGGAATCCGTCCGAAGCTTAAGCCGATGGGCCAAAGCAAGACATCGTATTGCACCGGCGACTCGTGCGATTCGTGAGCAGATAAGTTGAATTAACCCTCGTTTTTTATTATAATTTGTTTATCTCAAATTCGAGAATAATAACATTAGTAAAAAGGAGCTTTTTAAAAAATGAATGTATTAGTCGTAAAAGCAAACAACCGCCCTGCAAGTGAAGGGGTTTCAAGTAAAATGTATGAGGTTTTCATGAATGAAATCGGCAACGATATTAATGTCAGCACGTTTGACGTTTTCAAAGAAGATATGCCGTATTTCGGACAGGATTTCTTTGATGCGATGCAAAAATCAGCTCAGGCTGAACCGATGAGCGATCTTGAACAGCGCCTTTTGACGGCTTCTTCTAAAGCAATGGACGCTTTCATGGATGCAGATGTAGTAGTTTTCGCATTCCCATTATGGAATATGACGATTCCTGCAGCTCTTCAGACGTTCATCGATTATATCTACCGTGCAGGCATGACGTTCAAATACACTGAAAATGGTCCTGTCGGGCTTGTTCCAGAGAAAAAAGTGATTATCCTGAACGCACGCGGCGGCATCTACTCTACGCCGGAAATGGCTCCGGCCGAAATGAGCGCGACTTACATCCGCAACATCATGAACTTCTTCGGTATCCAGGATATCAATGAAGTGATCATCGAAGGGCACGCGTTGGACCCAGAGCGTGCAAATGAAATTATTGCAGAAGGCATGGAGCGTGTAAGAGACGCGGCCAACAGCCTGCAAACAATCAAAGCGTAATTGAATAGCAAGATAGACCGGAGGCGCATATGCGCCTCCGGGTTTTTTTGCTCCGCAATTGTTAAAAGTGCGCTTGGGCTGCTGATTAAAAAGAAGAGGACAGGGTAGTTATTTAGTAAAACGCTTTTAGGAGGGATAGCATGTCAAAAAATGAACATTCGAACCGCCTGCCAGACCATATGGAATCTTTGTGGAGAACATATAAGGAAGTCCCGAGCTTTCCGGCTTTGCAAGCCAATGAGTCGGCGGAGGTCGGGGTCGTCGGCGGAGGCATAGCAGGGATAGTGACGGCTTATTTGCTGGCGAAAGCCGGGAAAAAAGTGACACTCATCGATGCGGGCAAGTTGATCGATGGCGTCACTGGCTACACAACCGCCAAAATTACGGCACAGCACGGGTTGTATTACTTTCCGCTGATCAAGTTGATGGGCGAAGAAAAAGCGCGCTTGTATTATGAAGCCAATATGGGCGGTTTGAAATTCATTGAAGATTTGGCAGCTGAACTCAATATCGATTGCGATTTGACGCATCACGACGCGTTTCTTTACGCTAATACATCCCATGGCTCGGCGCTGCTTGAAAAAGAGGCGGAAGCATACGAAGCCTTGGGCATTGATGGTGGCTTGGCGAAAACAGAAGCGGAAGTGGACTTGCCATTTAGAGTGGAACAAGCTCTGGTCATGCGCAAACAAGCGCAATTCCATCCGGTGAAATTCCTGGCGAAACTGGTGAGTGAAATTGAACGGCTCGGGGGCAAAATCTACGAAAACACCCGCGCGCAAAAAATACTGAGCAAAGACGATCCGGTGATCCAAACGGAAAATATGTCGCATCTGTCGTGCGACAAAGTAGTGGTGGCGACCCATTATCCCTTCAATGACGCTGATGGGCTTTATTTCTCGAGGCTGTCCGTCAACCGTTCATATGTCATCGCGGCCCGGATTTCCGGCCTGATGCCGAATGGTATGTTCATCAGCGTTGATGCGCCGTCGCGCTCGCTGCGCTATGCGACAGGCATCGACGGCGAGAAATTACTGCTCATAGGAGGCGATGGCCATGCAACGGGCAAAAGCAAATCGCCGACCATGGAACATTACGAAAACTTGGCGCAATTCGGCGATGAGCATTTCGGCATTACGGAAATTCCGTACCGCTGGTCAGCGCAAGATATGACAACGCTCGACAAGGTTCCTTATATAGGAAAGATCACCGCAGGCTACGACAATATCTTTGTTGCGACCGGTTTCCATAAATGGGGCATGTCGAACGGGGCGGCCGCCGGCATGCTGCTTGCTGACCATATTTTAGGGAAAGCGAATCCGTATGCGGAGCTCTTCGACCCGACGCGGACGAAGTTGAAAGCTGTCGATGCGCTGAGCTTTATCAAAGACAATAGCTCAGTGGCCAAAGAGTTGGTGAAAGGGAAGCTGCAGTCTTCTTCGAAAACCGTTGATGAGCTGGCGAATGGGGAAGGTGGATTGGTCAAAGTAGGCGGCAAGAAAGCCGGCGGCTACCGCGATGAATACGGTCAGCTGCATTTAGTCGACACAACTTGCACCCACCTGGGCTGTGAAACCCACTGGAACGACGCCGAGCGGTCATGGGATTGCCCATGCCACGGTTCGCGCTTCTCCTTTAGCGGAGAAGTGCTCGACGGACCAGCTGTAAAACCTTTGAATAAGATGGAAGAACCCGGATCCATCTAAAAAAGCAGTGCGGAGAAATTCTCCGCACTGCTTTTCAATTTGTTTGGATTATGCAGGGTTTGCTTGCAATTCCAATGAAATTTTGATGTCTTCGCCGACGAGTACGCCGCCTGTTTCAAGCGCTTGGTTCCAAGTCAGGCCGAAATCCTTGCGGTTGATTTTGCTTTGCGCATTGAATGCAACAACTTCAACGCCCCATGGGTTCGTGCCTTTGCCGCCGTATTCCACTTCGAAAGTAGCTGGACGTGTTACGCCTTTAATCGTAAGGTCGCCAGTCAATTCGTACTCATCGTGTTTTTTCACGATATCGTTCGCCGTGAAAATGATGTGCGGGTGATTTTCAGCATCGAAGAAATCAGCTGAACGCAAGTGGTTGTCGCGGTCTTCGTTGTTTGTGTTGATGCTTGCGATGTCGATCTTGAAATCGATCAAAGCACCGGACAAATCCTCTTCGTTCGCTTCAACTTCCGCTTCAAAAGAAGTGAATGAGCCTTTTACTTTAGAGATCATCATGTGTTTTACTGAAAATCCGATTTCCGAGTGTGCTGGGTCTACTGTCCATTTTTTCATGTTATTGTTCCTCCTAATAGTCATATATCTATTTTCAACTATAAGGGCTAGAAATCTCGGTGTCAATAGTCTTTAATTAAAAACTCTTTAATTCGAGATATTTATTTTATCGGTCTTTAGAACGGAACATAGGGCTATCCCTTGTCAAAAGGGCAAGAAAATTAGATACTATTAAAAGCGAAAAGTTTAGAAGGGATTTGCTAGGGATGACGAAAGAAAAATGGTTAACGGATCTTCGCCGCTTTTTGGCTGATGATCACGTGAAAATGGACGAGCCGCTTCACCTGCATACCTTGACGCGCATGGGCGGCCCAGCTGATATTTTTGTGACACCGACAACTGAAGATGAAACAGCATACACTGTTAAATATGCATATGAAAACAATATTCCTTTGCTGCTGCTTGGCAACGGCTCCAATATGGTCGTTCGGGATGGTGGCGTACGCGGAATCGTACTGAACCTGAAAAGCCTGCATGCAATCCGCATTACTGGCACTACGCTTTATGCACAGGGCGGCGCCCATATCAAGGAAGTTTCTAAAGCCGCGGCGACGAACCGGCTGACCGGTTTTGAATTCGCTTGTGGAATTCCAGGATCTATTGGCGGCGCCATGGCGATGAACGCAGGTGCTTATGGCGGGGAAATTAAGGACATTATCCTCCAGGCAACGGTTTTGACTCCTGAAGGGGACAAGCTGGTGCTATCTAAAGAAGAGATGGAATTGGGCTACAGAAAAAGCATCATAACCAAAAAAGGCTATTATGTGCTGTCAGCTGAATTCGGCTTGGAGTATGGAAGCCAACCAGTGATTGATGCGAAGATGGTCGACTTGACGTATCAGCGTGAATCGAAGCAGCCTTTGGAATTCCCATCGGCAGGAAGTGTTTTCAAACGGCCGCCAGGCAATTTTGCCGGCAAGCTGATCCAGGAAAGCGGCCTTCAGGGGCGTGGATTCGGCGGAGCGGAAGTATCGACGAAGCACGCAGGATTCATCGTCAACAAAAATAACGCGACAGCAGATGATTACATCCAGACAATTGAAATGGTGAAATCGGCAGTGCGGGAAAAATTCGGCATCGATTTAGAGCTTGAAGTGAAAATTGTTGGGGAAGACATGGCGTGACCGATTAGCGGGGCTTTTATAGAGCTCCGCTTTTTTTAATGCCCTAAAATTATGGTATAATAAACCAACGTGAAAAACTGGGGGTTTCCTATGATCGATTTTTCGACGAACGGTTTAATTCTAATGGGGGGCATTTTTCTCCTGGCGGGTGTGCTGATGACCAAAGTGTCTTCACGCGCCGGCGTGCCATCTCTCGTGCTTTTCATGATCATCGGCATGTTCTTGGGCAGCGATGTCACCGGCCTCATTTACTTTTCCAATGCTGAAATCGCCCAATTGGTCGGCATTGTCGCGTTGATCTTCATCCTGTTCGAAGGCGGCCAGCAAGCGAAATGGAAACACATCCGGCCGGTCATGGGCGGTTCGCTTTCCCTGGCGACGCTTGGCGTTATGATCACCACTGCAATCGTCGCAACTACTGCATATTATATCCTCGATATCACTTGGCTTGAAGCGTTCCTGCTGGGGTCGATTGTCGGCTCCACGGACGCCGCCGCAGTCTTTTCCGTATTAGCCGGACAAAACGTCAAATCCAAAATTTCATCCACTCTTGAAGCGGAATCCGGCACCAACGATCCAATGGCGATGTTTTTAACAATTGCATTTATCCAATTAATCATGATGCCTGACGCTTCGGTCGGATCAATGGTCGGCAGTTTCGTGCTTGAAATGGGCTTAGGCGCTGTGTTTGGCGTCGTATTGGGCTATTTGGCTTCCTGGACCTTAAATCGCATCAAGCTGGATGCCTCTGGATTGTACGCTGTGCTGTCAGCTGGCTTTGCGATTTTCATCTACAGCGCCACCGCGATGATGCATGGCAGCGGGCTGTTAGCGGTTTATTTGGCTGCATTGGTCATCGGAACCCGCCAATTGACGCAAAGCTATTCCATCATCAGCTTCCATGAAGGCGTCGCATGGCTCATGCAGATTGTCATGTTCGTTTTGCTTGGCTTGCTTGTCTTCCCGAGCCAGCTGCTGGATTGGGACTTGATGTGGAGAGGCTTGGTGCTGTCATTCGTCCTGATTTTGATCGCGCGCCCGATTGCGGTATTCGTTTCAACCGCGTTCTTCGACTATTCGCTGAACGAGAAATTGTTCTTGTCGTGGGCGGGGCTGCGGGGCGCGGTGCCAATCGTGCTCGCAACGTTCCCGATGATCGCGGGTGTCGAAAACAGCTACCTGTTCTTTAACATCGTATTCTTTATCGTGTTGACTTCGGCTTTGATCCAGGGTTCGACGATCCCGTTCATGGCCAGAAAATTATCGCTGAACGGCCGGCCGCTCCCGAAGCGGATCCACTCGCTGGAACTGATCTCGATGGACAAGGCCAATGCAGAAATGCTGGAAGTCGAATTGACGGCTAAATCACCGTTTGCCGGCCAGCTGGTGCAAACGATCGGACTGCCGAAACAGACCTTGATCAGTGCGATCATCCGTTCAGGGAAGTTGGTCATGCCGACGGGGACAACGAAATTGAAAGTTGGCGACGTCTTGTACGTTCTGACCGAAAAGAAACAAGTGCCGAAAGTGAAAATGGTGCTTGGAGAAGAAGACATCAATCATTAAGCCCGCAGCTTGCGGGCTTTTTATGTTACAGCAGCGAGTTTATAAAGGAATTTCTTGCGAATAAAGGATTTTTATTCCGGCGGTCGAATGATATAGCATCAGTGAAGAAAAAATGAGGGGGAAAAGCAAGTGGGGAAACAGAAAAGAAACCGGAAGCTGCTGAAATGGATTGTGGGAATCGTGGGCGGTTTGGTGGTGCTGGCGGTCGCAGCGCTAATTTTTGTAAACGTTTACATAGGGAAGTCGAGCCCGCAAGTGGAAGGCGAAATGGTGGTCAGCGTCTTGGATGGCGGTGCGACGGTGACGCGCGATGAAATCGGCGTTCCGCATATCGAAGCGGAGACGGATGCCGATTTGTACCGGGCACAGGGCTTTGTCCAAGCGCAGGACCGGCTGTTCCAAATGGACCTGTCGCGCCGCCAAGCAAGCGGGCGTTTGGCGGAAGTGGTGGGAGCGGCGGCAGTCGACCGAGATAAATTCTTCCGGGCATTCAGCCTGCGCAACGCCGCTGAAAAATCCTGGAGCGGTTATGAACCACAAGCGCAGCAAGTCTTGGAATGGTACGCAGAAGGCGTCAATGCCTTCATGGAGCAAGCGAAAAAGGATGGCAAACTGAGCTATGAATTTGCGCTTCTCGGCTACGAACCCGAACCCTGGACGCCGGTCGATTCATTGACGATTGGCAAATTCATGGCGTATGACCTCGGCGGGCATTGGTCGTCGCTCGCCATCAGGCATTGGGCGCTGAATGAATTCCCGGAAGACAAGGCGAAGGAGATCTTCATCAAATACCCGGAAGATGCGCCATCGATCATCGCGGCAAACAAAAAGCAGCCGGTGCAAGTCGCTGGCCAATTTGACGCTTCGGTCATCCCGCCGGAATTCAATGGCAGCAATAACTGGGTCGTGTCCGGCGATAAGACGGCGAGCGGCTTGCCGCTGCTGGCGGATGATCCGCATCTTGGTTTGTCGACGCCGTCGATCTGGTACCAGATGCATTTGAAGTCGCCGGAACAGAACGTCAGCGGCGTTATTTTCGCAGGGATTCCCGGCATCATTCTCGGCCATAACGAAAAGATTGCCTGGGGCGTGACGAATGTCGGCCCGGACGTCCAGGATTTGTACATCGAAACGCCGAATCCGGAAGATCCGACGCAATTTCTCTACGACGGGAAATGGGAGCAGGCGGAAATCCGCAACGAACCGATCAAAGTGAAAGACGGCGAAACGGAGGATTTTGAAGTGGCGGTTACGCGCCACGGGCCGATCATTTCGGACGTCTTGTACAAAGACGAAGATCCGGGTGCATCGTTTTCATTGCAATGGACCGCCCATGAACCGACCTTGGAGCTGCAAGCAGTACTGAGTTTCAATAAAGCGTCCAATTGGGAAGAGTTCGAAACAGCCTTAGAGGATTTCCAGGCGCCGGCACAGAATTTCGTTTTCGCGTCGGTCGATGGAACAATCGCCTATAAAGCGAACGGCCGGATTCCGATCCGCAAACAAGGCGACGGCCAATTGCCGGTGCCTGGCGATTCGTCCGCATATGGCTGGGAAGGCTATGTGCCATTCGATGAACTGCCGACAGCCGTAAATCCGGAAAGCGGTTTTATCGCGACGGCCAATAACGAAGTCGTCGACAGTTCGTACGAGTACCACATTACGGATTTCTGGGCACAGCCGTACCGCTATGAGCGAATTGCAGAAGTGCTCGAATCAAAAGATGATTTGACGAAAGAAGACATGATGGCGCTGCAGATGGACCAGAAAAACCTGTATGCGGCTGAATTTTTAGAGGACATGATGGCTGCTGTCCAGGAAAAAACCGATAAACACGACGAATTGTTCAAAATGATGGCGGAATGGGATCAAGTCGACAGCAAAGGGGCTGCAGAACCGCTCGTTTTCCATAAATGGATGAAGCAGCTGCCTGTGACGATGCTGGCAGATGAATTTCCGGAAGATGTCTTCAGCCTCTTGCCGGGCAAAAACCACATCACCGACCAAATGATGCGCGACGCATTCAGCGGCAACGAAGGGGCGTGGGTATCGGAATATGGAGGTGCGGGCAAATGGCTACAGGATTCATTGGAAACGGCTCTTGGAGAAATCGAAGAAGAATTCGGCAGCGATGCCGGCGATTGGCAATGGGGAGACAACCATCAACTGACGTTCCCGCATCCGCTTGCAGGTGCGTCGCCGATCTTCGAAGGCTTCCTGAATCCTGATCCTGTTCCGATTGGCGGATCCAACATCACGGTGCAGGCAGCCGGTTTTGATGGCGAAGGCAATGTTGACCACGGGGCATCTTGGCGCTTCGTCGCGGATCTAAGCGATTTATCAAGCGCCTACCACATTGTCGGACCGGGATTAAGCGGGCACATGAAGTCGGATTTCTTCCATAACCAAGTAGACGATTGGGCGGAAGGGAATTTCCATGAAACGCTCCTTGAAGGGGAAGTGGAAGGTTCGGTCTTAAGGTTGTCGCCTGAATAAGTTATACTGAAAGAAAATGATGTGAGGGCGGTAGGCTTGAAGAATTTATTGGCGGTCGGATTCGGCGGAATGGCGGGCTCATTATTGAGGGCGGTTATCTACGAAGGGGTGTCTTCGTTCACTGGCTTATGGATTGTGAACTTGCTTGGCAGCTTGTTGCTCGGCTTTGTTGCAGGGCGCTTCCACGCAAAGTCAGCCCCTTTCCGCTTATTCGTGTCGACTGGTTTGCTCGGCTCGTTTACGACGTTCTCAGCATTCACCGCTGAATGGTTCCGGCTGATGGAACGTTCGTTCACGGGCGGCTTGCTGTTGGCACTCGGAATGACGGCATTTTCTGTTGGAACAGCCGCAATCGGGCTGAGGTTCGGCAGAAAGGCGGTGGCGGGATGATCGGCATCGCGCTTGGCGGATTTTTAGGGGCGATTGCCCGATATGGCTTTTACTTAATGGCCGAAAGCCGGGCCAGGCAGCCGAAGCTGGCGACGTGGCTGGTCAACAGCCTCGGTTCGTTGGCGCTCGGCATGTTTATCGGTGCAGGCAGTGTCTCGCCGTTTTGGATGGTTGGCTTCTTGGGGGCCTTCACGACATTTTCCACGATGGCGCTCGACGCCGTTAAGGATGTTGAAGACGGCCGCCTGCTCGAGGCGGCGTCTTATCTCGGAGCCACGCTCGTGAGCGGCATTGTCTTGTTCAGCACCGGCTATCATTTACTGCATTGACGCAAAAAGAAAAAGCCGTTCCGGCAAAAGGAACGGCTTTTTCTATGGCTGCCAATAGTTAAAAAGCTTGAAGAAAAGCGCCTTTTTCGATGGTCCGTCCCATGCGGCCGGTTGTGGTTTCGGCATGAAGCAATGATTGGTAGACCGCTTCTTCGGTCGCTTCGATGACGCCTTTGAATAATTCGGCCATCAGCGGATGGTCATCGCGTAAGAGCGTCGATTGGCGCAGCGCCTCCGCTGATGTGTGGGCGATGCGGTCGGCGTTGGAAAATGCGATGATGATGTCGCCGCTGCCATTGTGAATATGCGTTCCGGTGCGTCCCAGCCCGATCGCCGCACGTTTCGCCAGACGCTTCAGTTGCCGGCTGTCGAGCGGAGCATCGGTGGCGATCACAATGATGACAGAACCGTCCGGCTTTTCAGGAGCGGGAAAATCCGGCTGCCAGTTGGCAATGGCGATTTCCTCTTTAAGGCCGAAATTGCTCAGTACCAAAGCTCCGGCGGTGTACTGTTGCCCTTCAAATTCCGCCATGCGCGAAGCGGAACCGATGCCGCCTTTGACGCCGTAGCAGATCATCCCTTTTCCGGCGCCTACCGCGCCTTGTGCAAAATCTGCTGTGGCGGCGTTGATTGCCTGTTCCGCATGTTCCGGACGCACGGCCATCAGGCGCATTGAGTTCAAATAGCTGTCGTTGCATTCGCCAACGACGATATTGAGCGAGCTGGTCGAATCGCCGATTGCCGGGTTTTCGCGCAGCATCCAGTCCATCGTGCCCTGCAGCACAGCGGCAACGCTGAAAGTATTCGTCAGCATAATCGGCGATTCGAGGACGCCGAGCTCTTCGATTTGCACCAATCCGGCGGTTTTGCCGAAGCCGTTCAGCACAAAGCTCGCGGCTGGAACTTTTTCTTCAAACCAATTGCCGGCATGCGGCAAAATGGCGGTGACGCCTGTACACACGGATTCGTCCGCAGACAAGCGCTCTTCGAGTGTTGTGTGCCCGACTGTAACTCCGGCGACATCGGCAATTGAATTCAATTTTCCTTTTTTCAATGAAATCACCATCTCTTTTTTCTTTGATTGAAGTAAAAACAGCAGCCGGCATTTTCACGGGCTGCTGTTTTCTGTTTCACTTTACAATGATCACAGGAGCCTGCACGCGCTTCGCGACTTTGTGGCTGACACTGCCAAGCACCATCTCCTGAAGGGCATTCAAGCCCCGGCTGCCGATAAAGACGATGTCGTAGCCGGTTTCGTTGGCGTGCTTGACGATGGTCGGTCCTGGGGTGCCGTGCAATGTTTTTGTTTCAAAAGCGACTCCAGCGCCCTGAAATACGGCTTCGAGTGGCTCCAGGTGCTTGCGGCGTTCGAAATGGACTTCGTCGCTGCTCTGGCCATGAAGGATTTCGCTGCGCGCTTTTTCATAATCGATAACATACAGCAGCGTGACGGAGGCATCGGGGTTCGCTTTCGCCATCTTCACCGCTTCATGTGCAGCGCGCATCGAATGGTCCGAGCCGTCTGCCGCCACTAAGATTTTCTGGTACATGCAAATTCCCCCTACTAATTGTCCGGATACTCTTAAACTATTCGACGGAAGCTTGCGTAATCCTTCCCGCCGGCTTCTGGCAATCATTCAAACCGAGGTTTGACTAATGGGTGGCAAGGAATTATACTGGCAGTAACAATCAAATATACGTTTGAATGAAAGAAGGAATCGCGATGAGAGAAATATGTGAAGTCACGAAAGTCCATCCGGAAGTAGTGGAAAACGTCCAAAATCATATGGCGGATTTATCGGAAGTCGCCAATCTCTTTAAAGCCCTAGCAGATGAAACCCGTTTGAATATCGCTTATGCGTTAACAATAGAAGAAGAAATGTGCGTCTGTGATATCGCCGCAGTCATTGGCTCGTCGACGGCAACTGCTTCGCATCATTTGCGCTATTTGCGTGAACGCGGACTTGCGAAGTCGCAGAAAAAAGGCAAGCAAGTCTATTATTCATTGTCGGACAGCCATGTCCATCAGCTCGTCACAATCGCCCATGAACATGCGAAAGAAGGTGTGCACGATGCAAAAGACATACCGTCTTGAAAACCTGTCCTGCACCAGCTGTGCAGCGAAGTTTGAAAAAAATATCCGCAGCTTGCCCGAAACGAAAGACGTCATATTGAATTTTGGCGCTTCAAAACTTACAGTTGACGGCAACGTTTCGATCGAAGAACTTGAAAAAGCAGGGGCATTCGACCATATCCGTGTTTATCCTGAACGGGAGAAAGTTGTCCATATGCCATTTTACAAACGGCGCCAGACCATTGAAACGGCCATTTCCCTGATTCTTTTAATTGTCGGGATTGCCATTTCGTTCCGTACTTCTGAAACGGATCCGGCAGCGATTGCCTTGTTCGCAGGATCGATGCTGGTGGGCGGCTACCATATGTTCGGAACCGGCCTCCGCAATCTGGTGAAACTGCAATTCGATATGAAGACGCTGATGACGATCGCGATTATCGGTGCGGCAATTATCGGCGAATGGCGGGAAGGTGCGGTCGTCGTGTTCTTGTTCGCCATCAGCGAAGTGCTGGAGACATTCTCGATGAACAAAGCCCGCCAATCCATCCGCGGCTTGATGGACCTTGCGCCAGCGCGTGCGCTGATTCAGCGCGGCGGAGAACTCATCGAAATGGATACAGAGGATATCCGCATCGGCGACGTCATGATTGTCAAACCGGGCCAAAAAATCGCCATGGACGGCAATGTCCTGCGCGGCGAAAGTTCGGTCAATCAGGCAGCCATCACTGGTGAATCGATACCGGCTTCCAAAGAGGCAGGCGATGAAGTATTTGCCGGAACGATGAACGAAGAAGGGGCACTCGAAATCACGGTGACAAAACGCGTCGAAGATACAACGATTGCGAAAATCATCCATCTCGTTGAAGAAGCGCAAGCTGAAAAAGCACCGTCCCAGAAATTCGTCGACCAATTCGCAAAATACTACACACCGGCAATCATCGCCATCGCTTTTTTCGTGGCGCTGGTTCCTGGATTCGTCACAGGTGATTGGCAGTTATGGGTTTACCAAGGCCTCGCAGTGCTGGTCGTAGGTTGTCCGTGTGCGCTTGTCGTGTCGACGCCTGTCGCCATTGTCACAGCAATCGGCAATGCAGCGCGCCAAGGCGTCTTGATCAAAGGCGGCATCCATTTAGAAGAAACGGGCCGCATCAAAGCTGTGGCATTCGATAAGACAGGCACGCTGACTAAAGGCTATCCCGAAGTGACGGATGTGTATGCACAAGAGGGCTACAATAAAGACGAAGTATTGAAAATTGCTGCTTCCGTTGAAGCGATGTCCCAGCATCCGCTGGCGCGCGCCATTACAGCGCGTGTTCCGGAGGTCTACAGCATCACGGCTTTTAAATCCGTGACCGGCAAAGGCGTCACCGCTGTGGTGAACGGAATGCCAGTCTATGTCGGCAGCCTCGGCTGGGCAGCGGAATTCGGTTTTGCTGTCCCGCAGGCGTACGAAAAACTGCAGGAAAGCGGAAAGTCAGTGGTAGCCGTCTTCTCGGATATGGAATTGATCGGCTCAGTGGCGGTAGCTGATGCAATCCGCCCTGAAAGCCCGGCCATCATCCAGGCTTTAAAGGATATGGGCATTGAAGAAACGATCATGCTGACGGGCGATCACCCGGTGACTGCGCAAGCGATCGCCGGACAAATCGGCGTCACGGATGTCCGCGCAGGCTTGATGCCGGAAGAAAAACTCGCGGCTGTCAAAGAGCTGCAGGGCATCTACGGCCGTGTGGCGATGGTCGGCGACGGCATCAACGACGCACCGGCTTTAGCAGCTTCATCGGTCGGCATCGCCATGGGCGGCGCAGGCACGGATGCGGCACTGGAAACCGCCGATATCGCCTTGATGGCGGATGATCTTGAAAAACTTCCGTATACGATTCGACTCAGCCGAAAAACTTTGCGTATAATAAAGGAAAACATCATTTTCGCATTGGGTTTGAAAATTATCGCTTTGCTTCTGATCATTCCGGGATGGCTGACCTTATGGATCGCCATTTTTGCGGATATGGGCGCGACGCTGCTGGTCATCTTGAATGCCCTGCGCCTCGTGAAAATCCAGAAGTAAAAGCATGTTGGGGGAAATCGCATTGAAGTTGACTGAATGGACGATAGAAGAACAGGAACAGCTCATTGAATTCATGACCACCAATTCTTGGCCGTTCCACGGGCAGGAACATCCGGTGCGGGCATTGATTGAAAAGACGATTGAAGGCGGCGGCTATAAATCGGATCAAGTCCGCACGTTCTGGATTGAAAACGATGAAGGCGAGCAAGTGGGGCTTGTGAAGATTTTTGATTTGCAGGACGATATTCCGCTATTCGATTTGCGGATCGCTGAACCTTACCGCGGCAAAGGCTATGGCCCGAAAGCGTTGAAGCTCGTTGCTGATTTCGTGTTTTCGCTGCCGGAGAAGAAAATCCGCCTCGAAGGAAATACGCGGCATGACAATTTCGCGATGCGCAAAGCATTCGAACGCACCGGCTTTGCCAAAGAAGCACATATTCGCCAAGCGTGGTTTTCGCCGAAAGAAAACCGTTATTACGATGCCGTGACTTATGGATTGACGCGCGAAGACTGGCAAGCGGGCATAACGACGCCTGTCCATTGGGACGATGCCTTGGTCGGTGCCAAGAAGCCGCAATTCAATCCGATTCTGCTCGACTTCCCGGATGAATTCGAATCCGAAAGGCTGCTGATACGTGCGCCGAAAAGAGAAGACGCTGAGCAATGCTACGAGGCTGTGCTGCATTCCTTGGAATCGCTCAGCCCGTGGCTGCCTTTTGCAGAAGATCCGCCGGAGCTTGCACGGACAGAAGCGGTGCTCATTGAAGCGGCTGCCAATTTCCAGCTGCGCAAAGATTTGCGCCTTCACTTTTTTTCAAAAGAAACCGGGGAATTCATTGGCTCGACAGGGCTTCACCGCATCAATTGGGAAGTCCGGAAGTTCGAAATCGGCTACTGGGTCGACCACCGTTTCGAAGGCAAAGGCTATGTGACGGAAGCTGTGGAGCGCATTACCCGATTCGCTTTTGAAAATCTTGAAGCGAACCGCGTAGAAATCCGCTGCGATCCGGAAAATGTGCGGAGCCGTGCTGTAGCGGAACGCCTCAATTTTGAGCTCGAAGGTATTTTGCGCAACGACGCCATTTCCAAAAACCGCCTGCGCGATACATGCGTCTATTCGAAAATTAAGCAATAAAAAAAGGCCGGAGACAAATGTCCCGGCCTTTTCTATGTTTTAGGGCTGTTATAAGCCTTTTCTTCCTGAAATTAAGTTGATGACTAAAATGATAGCCGCAATAATTAGAAGAATGTGGATTAAACCACCAGCAACGTCCATTAAAAATCCTACTAACCAAATAACAATAATAACTGCTAAAACAATCCAAAGTATACGCGCCATGTTTCTTCACCTAACCTTTCTCTTGAGATAGTAATATTTACCCCAGACGTTCTAAGGATAAACATCCAGAATATTAGAACAGCGCAGACTTGCCGGAAGCTCAGTTGTTTCGGCGGTTACGGTATAGTAAACTGAAGGAAGTTATGTGAGGGAGGAACTGACTTTGCCTACTCCAAGTATGGAAGACCATATTGAAATAATATATGCATTAATTGAACAAAAAGGGTACGCACGTGTATCGGATATTGCGGAAGCGCTGTCGGTACTGCCGTCATCCGTCACTAAAATGGTGCAAAAACTCGATAAAGACGGCTATTTGATTTATGAACGCTACCGGGGCCTCGTGTTGACGCCAAAAGGGCAGAAACTAGGGAAACGCTTATTGAAGCGGCACGATTTGCTGGAGCAGTTCCTGCGGCTGATCGGTGTGGAGGAAGAACGCATTTATGGGGATGTTGAAGGCATCGAGCACCATTTAAGCTGGAATTCAATTGACCGGATTGCGGATTTGGTTCAAACACTGGAGGACCATCCCGAAATGGTTGCTGAATTGGAAAAGCTGAAGAACGACCAAAAAGAAAGTTAAATAGAAGGAGGCTGCATTATGAGTTTGCATCCAGGATTGAAAGCGAATTTAAAAATTAAAGACCGGTCAAGTTCACTATGGGTTTTGACAGATGGTTCTGGCGATGAAGTCTTCATGAACGCATCGGAAATCGAAGAAGGGCAGGAAGTCGGCGAAGAAATCGAAGTGTTCCTGTACCGCAACCGCCAAGGTGGCATCGCGGCGACGCCGATGATTCCGCATATTCTGCCAAGCGTATATGGCTGGGCGAAAGTGCTGAAAGTATCGCCGCGCGAAGGCGCAGTCGTGGATATCGGCACGACCCGTGAAGTCTATGTGCTGCCTGCGGACCTTCCGCAAGTACAGGAATTATGGCCGAAACAAGGCGACCATTTGTTCATGACGCTGCGCACAGACCGCTACGGCGACTTGTACGGCCGATTGGCGACAGAAGAGACGGTGCTGGAGCTAAGTGCACCGGCCCCTGAAGAAGTGTTCAATAAAGACTTGAAGGCGCGCGCTTACCGTCTGCTGCCGGTCGGTTCTTTCATGTTGACGGTTCCGGAAATGTACCGTGTCTTCGTCCATGAAACTGAGCGTGAAGAAGAACCCCGCCTTGGGGAAGAGAAGACCGTACGCATCATCGGTGTTAAAGAAGACCGTACATTGAACGGCTCGCTGCTTCCGCGCAAGCAGGAGCGCCTGTCCGACGATGCTGAAATGATTTTGCGCTATTTGGAGGAATCGGGCGGCAAAATGCCGTTCACAGACAAATCCTCACCGGATGAAATCTATGAGATGTTCGGTTTGAGCAAGGCCGCATTCAAGCGCGCCATCGGCCGATTGTACAAAGAACGCCGCATCGTCCAAGAAGAAGGCTGGACAAAATTAACGCCTTGATGCAACCTTTTCAAATTAAAAGCGTATTAATTTGGAGAAAGGGGCAACTAATATGAAGAAAATGATCTCCATCATCACCATCATTCTGGCAATTTCCTTGCTGGCGCCGCAAGCAGGCTCAGCAAACGTAGGTATAAATGAAAAGTTCGGGGTGCCGATCGTGGTTTACGGCGGCAATCTCTCCGATGCTGAAAAAGAAAGCGTTGCGGGCAGCTTGAACGTAGCGGAAGAAGCTGAAGTGGAAGAAATCGAAGTGACCGGGGAAGACCTGATCACTTACATTAAAGACGGCGACCCGCGCGCCCGCATGTACTCATCGGCTAAAATCACCCGCAAGGAAGCCGGCGAAGGCTTGGTTATCCAAATCGTAACACCGGACAACATTACACAAGTCACGTCTGAAATGTACGCCAACGCGATGCTGACAGCGGGCATTGAAGATGCGACAGTGGAAGTGGCTGCACCGAAAGCGGTAACTGGCCATTCTGCGCTTGTCGGAATTTACAAAGCATATGAAGTGAACGGCGAACAATTGGATCCGGAACGGACCGATGTCGCCAATGACGAACTCGAAGTTGCAACAGAGCTTGCAGATAAAGGCGTCGAAGATGAAAAAGTCAGCGAATTGCTGACAGAAATCAAAAAGCAGATTGCGGAACAAAATCCCGCAACACGTGAAGAAGTGGAAGCGATTGTAGAAGAGCAATTGTCAAAACTGCAGATTGAATTGAGCCCGGAAGACCGCCAATTGCTGGTGGACCTGATGGACCGCATCCGCAAACTTGATATTGATTTTTCGCAATGGTCTACCCAGCTTGAAGATTTGAGCAAAACGATTGAAGACAAAATCGGCACGGTCGTCAATGACGATGGCTTTTGGCAAAGTGTAAAGGATTTCTTCAATAAATTGATCGACGGCATCCGCGGATTAGTAAGCTGATGATGAAAATAAGGCAGTTCCCGAACTCTGTATAACAGAATTCCGGGGCTGCCTTTTTCCTATTCCTTCCAAGCTCGCTTTCTTGCCAGTAGAAAAAGAATCTGCTATCATGAAATAAATATCTCGAATTCAAGATAAAAGGAGTGTTTACAATGAAATTGGAAGGCATCCACCACGTTTCCGCAATCACCGCCAATGCGGACAAAAATCACGATTTTTTTACGCGGATCTTGGGCATGCGCCTTGTTAAGAAAAGCGTCAATCAGGATTCGACTTCTTCGTATCATTTATTCTATGCGGACGCGGTAGGGACGCCAGGCACGGATATGACTTATTTTGATATTCCGATGGCTGGCAGAACGTATCCAGGCGTTTCAAGCATCAGCAACACCTCTTTGCGCGTGAAAAGCGGCGAAGCACTTCGCTATTGGGCGCAGCGTTTCGATGAATTCGGCGTCCCTCATGCGGAAATAAGCGAAACCTTCGGACGCGGCACCTTGGTATTCCAAGACTTTGAAGGATCTCGGCTCATGCTGACAGTGGACGACGGAACGGGCATCCCTCATGGTATTCCATGGACCAAAGCGGGGATCCCGGAAGAATTTGCCATCGTTGGCTTGGGGCCGGTAACATTGACAGTCCGCAAAAGCGGAAAAACCGCAGAAGTACTGACAGAAATCCTCGGCTTTGAGCAAATTGGCTCTTATTCACCGAAAGTGGAAGGCATGCAAGATATTTTGGTGTTTTCAACAGGAAAAGGCGGACCCGCCGGCGAAATACATTTAGAGGAACGTACAGACCTGCCTCCTGAACGCCCTGGGAGAGGCAGTGTCCACCACGTCGCGTTCCGTGTCAAAACATACGAAGACTATAGCAAATGGAACGACTATCTGTTGTCAAAAGGCTTCATGACGTCAGGGGAAGTGGACCGTTATTACTTCAAAGCGCTTTACTTCCGCGAGCCGAACGGCATCCTTTTTGAATTGTCAACAGACGAACCGGGCTTCGCAACGGACGAGCCATTGGAAACATTGGGTGAGAAATTGGCGCTTCCGCCATTCCTTGAGCCAAAACGGGCACAGATCGAGGCTTCATTGCGGCCGCTGGAAATAAATCGATAAATGCAGGGGGGATGAAACAGTGGATTTTAAATTGAAGGAATTGGGCCAGGATGAATTTGCATTCCACCTGGAGGACGAAGGCAGAAATGTCGGCGAAATCACATGGACGGAAATGTCGGACGTTATGGTCGTTGAATACACATTCGTTGAAGAAACGCTGCGCCACCATGGCTTGGCTAAGAAATTGCTGGACCGCGCTGCCCAATATGCACGCGAAAAAGGCTTCAAAATCGAGCCGGTCTGTTCTTATGCAGCCGTTGCTTTCGATCGTTACAAGGAATACGATGATGTGAAAATGTAAGCACGCAAAAAGCAATCCTCTAATCTAATTTAGCGGATTGCTTTTCTATGTTTCCCGTATGTAATTAATCATCTTCAACCTCCGAATTATAATGCCGTCATAAAGAAGACGATTGCTGTTAAGATTGAAGCTCCACCTATACCATACATAAAATCAGCTTGGTTAAAAATTAACTTTTTTTCCATTTTATTCATCACCTTTCAAATGTTTGATATTAATAAAATACCCGGACTTCAAATTTTTAAACAGGTTTTATTAATTTTATTAAGGGAACTAGTTAAGTGAACTGTTAAACTCCTTTTCTATCTATATTAAGGAGAAATTTATGAAAGAGGTGGACCATATGAATGGAAAGCAGGACGTCAGCCGGTCTGGCGAAAAAGTACTTGGCGTTATCGGCATTGTGTTTAACCTTTTAGCAATCGCACTTATCATTTTCTCGATTTTCAGTCTGGGGAATGTCGAGAACGACCCGGAATTCCGCCAATTCCTTGAAGAACAAATCATGTCAGATCCGACCATGACCGATGTTGGGGATGTCCAGGGGCTGGTAGATGGGTTATTGACAAGCTTCGATGTAATTATGTGGGTGATTGTCGGGCTTTTGGCAATTAGTACAGTTTTTGCATTGTTGGCAATCGGCAGGCTCGGCAGAAATGCCAATCCGAATATGGCAGGGGTCTTCTTTATCGTTGCTGGATTGTTTGCAGGGATCATGTCGCTGACTTCGATCTTGTTCTACATTGCCGCTATCATGTGCTTTGTACGTAAAGCGCGCAATGGCAACGGAAAAGATTTGCAGGACAACAGCAATCAGTATCGGGAAAACGATCGTTTGCGTGACCAGGATTCGCTCCGCCATGATGAGCAGCGCATCCGTGAAGAAAGGCTGCGTGAAGAAGAACAGCAGCGCCTTATGGAAGAAAAGTCTCGCCAATCGCAACCAGGAACAACTGGAGACGATTTTGTTGAGCGCGAAGATTTGAAACGCCGCGCGGATGAGCGCCTGAGCAAAGGAAATAACGACGATACACCGTATCGACCGCTATAACAATTGCTTCTAAAATCAGCCTCAAACGCAAATAAAGGTGCAACGGAATTTTCCGTTGCACCTTTTGCTGTTTCCCGTCTGTTAAAGGGCGGGCGTCTTCACTTTTAAATCGTAAACGTATTTCGCGGTCTTGAGTGGGTGGCCTTCGAACAATTCTTCGAATTCTTCCACAAACTCAAATCCATTGGCTGCATAAAAGTTTCTGGCTTTTTCGTTCTCACTTCCTACATATACAGAGAGTTCAGAGCCGTCGAACAAATGGGACAGCCCACTGTCGAGCAACTTCTTGCCGAAACCGTTGCGTTGGTATTCGGGTTTCAAGTAAAGGGCGATCAATTCTGCATCGCCATCCTGATCGAGTTTTGTAAAGTTGGCAAAGCCGATCGCCTCATCTTCGTGTATCGCTACAAGGACAATCGTCTTTTTCAATCGCATCTCCATCATCGGAGTGGAATAGGATTTATCTAAAAAACTTTTTTGGGCCGGGGAGGGGATGATGCCTTCGTATGTGTCGTTCCAGCTGGCATAAGCGATTTCCTGGACAGAAGCAATATCTTCAATCGTACCTGTGCGAATCATGTGATCACCTCAAAAATTCTTTTCGTAATCATATCAAAATTAGCGCTGAATAGCCACCATTGTGGAATAATAGAAGGAAAGGGAGGCGAGGAGTTTTGGACTGGAATACCTATCATTTTGATGAACTGACAGCAAGGAAACTCTATGAATTCTTAAAGTTGCGGGTCGATGTGTTCATTGTTGAACAAGATTGTCCATACCCTGAGTTGGATAATCTGGATCAAGAATCGATCCATATGGCATATACAGAAAACGGCCGCACTTTGGCATATGCCCGGCTTGTGCCAGGGGGAGTGAAATATGGCTTGCCGTCAATTGGACGAGTTATTGTCCACCCGGATGCCAGAAGCAGGGGACTTGCAAAACAATTGCTTGAAAAATCGATTGATTATATTTTGAAGGAATGGAAAGCCGATGAAATCCAGCTTCAAGGGCAGGTTTACTTGAAAGGCTTCTATGAATCATTCGGTTTTGTGCCGATTTCGGAGGAATACGATGAAGACGGCATTCCCCATGTAGATATGAAATTAACCAAAAATAAAATGTAACACTCTCATTGGCTGGCAAAAGACTATTTTTCTGGTAAAAGGGTATACAAACTAAATAACGGTTAAATTAAAAAGGAGTGAAGCACATGGCGAACAAAAGAGGCAGTGGAAGAGGCTTATTGTGGGCAGGATTAGCTGCTGGAGCTTATGCGTATTTCAAAAAACCGGAAAATCGGCAAAAAGCCACAGAGGCTTTTAATAATGCAAAGACGAAGGTGAATTCGTATATGGAATCTCAAAACTTGGAAAACACTGATGGAAAACAAGCAGAAGCCAAAAAAGATTCAACGGAGCTGCGTGAAAACAAGATGGTCAGCGAAGGCGGATTGAGTGGCGCGCAGTATTATAACGACAAAAAACGAGACGAAAAAGACGAGGACTTCAAGTTGTCATCAAATGATTTCAGCGAAGAGAAATCCGAGAATACAGAAACAATAGCACCTGAAAACAGATTGAATACGGACAATTTGTAAAAGGAAGGATGGTTTTCGAACCATCCTTTTTTTATGCAATAAAATTCTGCGGAGGCTTTATTCACCTTTTGCTCAACAAAGCGTTTGCCAATGCGGCGCCTATCAGTAAAGTGCCGCTCAGCATAAAGCCTTCGTCTGCGTTCAGTTCAAGAATTCCTGTAAAACTGGAACCCCCGACCACGCCGAGTGAAAAGAAAGCATAAAACAGGCCATAGGCTTTGCCGCGTGACGACAGTTCAGTGGAATCGATAAGCAGCGAGTTGATGGATGGAAACAATAATGCAAAGCCGATTCCGTATGCGCACATAATGGCATAAAGCAAAGGGGCAGTTTCAGCCGCGCTGAGCAGGAACAACGACAGCCCCATGAAACTAAATCCTGCAATCAGCGTATAGAGAGGCTTCGCCTTATCGAAGATCCGGTTTACAGGCAGCAGGAATACAAGGATCGCTGCCACGCCAAAGACGCTGAGGAGCAAGCCGCTCAGTTCAGGCGGAAGGCCGAGCCCGGCTATTTTCAACGGCAGCATATAAGCAAGCACGCCTTGAGAGAACATCAGGAAAAAGGCGCCGGCAAAAGATTGCAGCAAACCGCGGTTGCGTATGATGCGGGAGAAAGGAAGCGGCTGTTCAGCAACAGCCTCTTTTTTTGCGATTTTGCGGTTTAGTACAAAGAACGCGCAGATCGCCAGCGCCAGCAGCAGCACACCGGTCGTTGCCATCGTTTCCGCAACGCTCGTGCGGCTGGCTAGAATCGCGCCGTACGCGGGCCCGATGATAGCGGCAAGGCCGACAAAAGCGCCTGACACCGCCGCACCTTTGCCGCGCTTAGTGGATGCGGTCTTGTTCGCCAAGTAAGTGAAGGCGGCAGGGACGGTCAGCCCGGCGGCAAGTCCGTGCACAAAACGGACCGCAAGCAAGCTATAAGGGCCGTCAGCAAAGCTGTAGGAAAAAAGCACGGCGCCAGTTGTGGCCAACCCCGCTACGAGAATGGCGAAAGGCCCTTTGCGGTCCGAGAAGATGCCTGACGCGATATTGCCGATGATATTCGAGAGTGAATACATTCCAACGGCAAGGCCGGCCAGGAAAGGCGTGGCTCCTAGAGAGACAGCCAGCGGACTCATGATAGGCAACTGTGCGAAAAGATCAAAAAAGGCAAAGAAGATGATGATATAAATAAAGAATCGCACCGGTTTCACTCGCTTTCACAAAATCAAAGGCTGCAGAATGACGTTGTTGATTTTAGGCTAGGAAATGCATTTTCACATCCCGGCAGACGCGGCCGTGGAAAAATAAAAAAGCATAGGGATTAACAATGCTTATGACTAGGGTAAAGAAAGTTATATTCACATTATAGCACCGGAGGTTAGTATATGAAAAAAGCGATGTTTATATTGAATCCTTCTTCTGGCAAGGAGAAGGCGAAAGATTATGCGGAACAAGTGAAACGTACGCTTGAAGAGATGGGATACAGCGTGGACACCAGAGAAACTCAAAAAGCGAAAGATGCAACAGAGTTCGCTGCAGAGGCCTGCGAAAAAGAGTATGATTTCGTCGTTGCAATGGGAGGCGATGGCACGATCAACGAAGCGGTGTCTGGCTTGGCTGAGCAGGAGCATCATCCGTTGTTCTCATTGATTCCTCTGGGGACGGTGAACGATTTTGCACGTGCGCTCAATATCTCACTCGATCCAGCAGAAGCGATCGAGGCATTGAAGACCGGTTCTGAAAAATGGGTCGACATCGCAAAAGTCGGCGACCATTTCTTCATGAACATCCTTGCACTTGGGCAGGTTGCTGAATCGACTTACGAAGTTACTCCGGAACAGAAAACGAAACTCGGAGCTTTTGCTTATTTCATCGAGGGCCTTAAAGCCATCACCCAAGATACGGAGCAATATTTCGAAATTGAATACGATGATGGGAAATTTGAAGGTGAAGCAAAGCTTGTACTGGTCGCTTTGACGAACTCGGTAGGCGGGTTTGAGAAGTTGGCGCCTGAAGCTTTGACCGACGATGGCCTGCTGCATCTCTACATCATCAAAAATGCCGCATTGCCTGCATTCATCCGCATTGCGCGCAATATGCTGGTTGGGAAACTGGACAATGATCCGGCAGTAGAAGTTATCAAGACAACAAAAGTTTCAATCAGGACAAATGAACCGTTATATTGTAATATAGATGGGGATGAAGGCTGTGCTACGCCCTTTGTCATCGAAGTGCTGCCGCGACATATCCGTGCTTTAGTGCCGCCTGATAAAGACT
>NZ_JASDCW010000039.1:0-24589 GCF_030407685.1 Planococcus sp. APC 3906
GGAAAGGTAGTATACCTCAGCTGTATTTAAGAAGATCAACTTCTGTAAAGTTGTTTGCTGCTTGAGTGGAATAGCACTTTTCACAGGTACATGATTTTATTATTCATTATTTCGTCATCCTAAAACCTTTTTAGCAGTCTTTCCAATTATATTTGTTCCTATACTGTCTACAGTACCGCCAATAACGCCACCCGCGATTGGTATAGCTTTTCCTAAATTAACCACGCCTTTTTGGCCAAACTTCGTAACTAGCTTAAATCCAACAGTTTTATTAATCACTTTAATAACTTCACCAGGAATTCTCGTGACGGTTTGATTGGCAAATGAGTTGCCAGCTTGAATACCGGCCTTTTTCATGATACCTGAAGCTGATTGTCCGGTCAGACAAACAAACACGAACGTTTTAACTTCATCGTCTTTTAAATCATGACCTCTCATATGTGCAATTGCCGCGACATTCTTATCTGGACATACATAACTGAAGCAATATTAGCAGGAATGGCTACTGGCAGAACAGTTATTCCACCCAAGCCTGTAAGAAATCCACTAGTAGCCGCTTAAGTATTTTGCGAACGAATCAAACTATCTATAGCCTTATCAGTTGAATCATGCTTGGATAAAAAGTTCTCTGCCATCTCATAAGCCGAATCCATTCCTGGTATTCCTTCTAAGGATTTTCATATGCCCAATCTAACATTTTTCCTATTTTCCCTTCAGAAATCTCTTTTTCTTCCACAATACCCCTTCTAATTGATAATAATTTTATTTTGAATCAATCCAATTTCGATTAGTGTCTCTTCAACTTGGCTTGGATAATCGACTTCCACACTTCCATCTTGCTGAATCCAAAATCTTATAAATCCAGCAAAGTTTATGGATTTCATCACTTTATCCACTCTATTTCTTATTCTGGGTATATCAGGGTTCGCCATAACGTACAGTGAATTTTCTTTTCCGATGGTTTGATACTCCATCAATTTTCCAATCTGCATATAAGTGTGAGTCTTAATTTGTCCCGTGTCGAACACTGTATCCAGAGCATGATTATTCGCATGAGAACCTTTTGATTCGACATAGATTCTCCACCCATCTTTTTCCCCTTCTACATCAACACCTGTTTTATTCCCAGTTAAGAAGTCCGGGCAATGAAAGCCGGCTGCTTTGATGAAATTCCATACTGCTTCATTGACAGTGTCTTCATTCATAATAAAGGGATCTTTAATCAGTAATTTGCTGTTTCTAGTTGGCATATATAATTCCCTTCACTTCGTATTCTCCGGCACTTGCAAAAGACCTAAATACTGCTCTTTATATCGCACTGGTATTCCCTGTTTACTATTTGCAGAGTTTTGGAAAAGGCTATTAATGCCTTGCATAAATTGCAGATCAAACCCTATCTTGTTATCAGTCGCCTTGAACAATTGAATGTCTTTATAACGGTTAGTTTTAGCAGCAACAAAGAGATTATCCGCAACGACGATACAGCCTATGCGATTTTCTATTGCACGAAGCTTCAGCAGAGCAATTGCCTCTTCTTCATTTACCGGCTGTTCGGACATATAAATCACAATATGATGTCCCTCTTCTACTTTGGACTGTTTGTAAAAATAAGTTCGATCGAACAATTCTTCATAGTTTGCCACATGAACATAGACAGACTCTCGATTTTTCGTTAAGTGTAAAGATGTCTCCTCTTCGCCCATATCAGACAACTCGGATGAATAAACCTCCCACTTTTCCAAATCAATTGAGCAATCAGCGTCTTCACTCAAGCCCACTGTAAATTGTGTGTACTCTTTATCACTATAGAAGGTCTCAGCTAGTTCACCTTCTATGATTGGATCTTCAGTAGAGAACAGGCTAAATGCATGCGTCTTCTCTCCATTGCCCAATTTGTAATTAGCTTTCAACCGTTCTCCTGATTTAAAGCCAATTCGATCTGAAGGCTGTTTCATATCCGTACGATTGGCCATGGTGCATAACACGGTTGTATCCAGCTCGATGGATCGACCTTTCAGCACGTTGCACCATTTCGACATTTTTACATTGCCGCCGGTTAAGTTAATCAGAATGTCCAACCCTTCTTGTTCCAGTTTTTCTGTTACTAGCGGAAAAAACATATCATGGCAAATGTAGACCTGGATACGTTGACCATTTAAGATTATTGGTTTGTATATTTGCATTTCTTCTAACTCTTCATTGTCTATTTCGAAGGTAAGTTTTTTCGCTGTAGAATGCTTTATGAATATGGATTCATCAGTCTCTCCTTCAGCAGGGGTCGGATTTACATACAATGCTCTCTCTGTTCCATCTGGAAAAGAGAGACCACAAATAACTGGCTTTCCAATAGTATTTACTATCCAATCAACATCATTCCACGCTTGTTCTTCACTATTTACTTCATAGAAAGCTTCTGGAAACACAACTAAGTCAACTGGTTTTTTATCAATTATATTTAATATCTGATCTAGAAATTTATTCCATGAAAATTTCCCATTAAAATATGGTTGTACCAGCAATATATTCATACTAGATATTCCTCCACTTCAATATGATGGACATTCTGCATACCCAAATGATGCTTATAGGTTTCCACATACGGCTTCATCGTTCCGGGAGAAACAAGCCATCCCACATATTGAAAATTGGCCAGGTTTATCAGTCCACCTAGTGCATGCTTTGATTCGCTCATTTCAATTTCGATACCGAGAAGAGGAAAGTAAATGGTTTGGTCTTGTTTATCGAGCAGGTACTGTAGGAAAGGAAAATGAATCACATCTGCGCCCATTCGCTGAGCGAGAAAATGCAGAAACTGAACAAACCCTCCTTCAATGCTAAAACCTGCTGCCACGTCAATTTTCGGAATGTAATAATAATCACTCGCTGACTTTACTTCACCTTTTAGAAGCGGGGCCGGTGATTTTGTAAAGCTTTGTTTCAATAAGTATTTAGATTTTACGGGAACTTTTATTTGCTGGAACTTCTGATCAATATGAAAAATCCATTTAAAATAGTCTGGCTTCCGATCATATGCAAGTTCTAAATTTGTTAATAAAAGTTTGGGCAGTAATTTTTCTGCGACTAAAATCGACTGCTTTTCTCCACCTGAACCCTTCATTCGAGGAAGCCGATTTTCTCTGTTTGTAAGTGGCACTATGGTTGTCTTTGCAAATGCCGGAAGTTTTTTTAGCATACTGCTGTCGAGGAAAAATAATTGCCGTTCCCCGTTTACTCTCTGCAGCGACCGCACAATTTTCATGCCTCTTCGATATGTATCATTCTCTTTCGCAGCATGGGCATTATTCACAACCATGAAATTGTAATAACATGGCGATAATTGCAGGTTCCCTCCATTGCCTACCTGATTTTTAGAAGAAGTGGTCGAGCCTTCAAGTTCAAAAGCAGCGAACGGCAGATATTTACCATCGATTAACTGAAGATGTTCCAAGGAGTCCAAGTTCAATGTTTCAACATTTAGCATCCAGACAATATCATATCGTGGAGCATAAGCATTGATTATCGATTTGAACGTGTATTCGTTCAAAGAGTAAAACCCTAATTCTTCTCCTAACTGAACCAATTGATCTTGGACAGCTTTAGTAGTTTGCTTAACCATACTTGACCTCTTCTCAAAGAATATTTTTAAAGTAATTCCTTTAAAAATAGTTCCATATTTATAACATTAGACGATATATGCCTTTTCCGACTCTTTCATAATCGTTATATACGGAACCGTGATGGTTAGGAGAATTAGAGCAACACCTGGAAGTTATATGCGTACGAATCGTACTTTCTTTGTAGTTTGTTCAATCATCTTTCATATACTGCAGAACCTCACCTAAACAGAACTGTTTTTCTTCTCGCTCCTTCGTAATTTTTTGCACAGCCGTTAAAATTTCATCACGAGCAGTTGTACTATTCACTTTAAACTCTGCCAATTGGAATCCCCCTTTTTACGAGCCTATTTAACTATCTTTTTTATTATGTAAATCGTATCATAATAAAAGAAATTAAATACATTTATTTTCCAATCCAGCTTGTAAATAGTGATATATATCTCGAGTTGTACTTGTCATAGGGACTTTAATAGACTATTGCAACAACAAAAAGAGTAACCGCCCTCTCCCTGCCAGGATTGTAGGTGGTTACTCTTTGAGATAAAAATTCATTATTTTAGCCAGCCGCTCTTGTGCGGCATGTACTGCATCAATCTGATGTATCAGCACTCAGAGTTTTTTGTTTTCATTACAACATTGACGGCATTTATTCTTTAACAGCTTATTTATTAAGCTCAATTAGATGACAGCATCACCAGCAGATACAAAAAGGAAACCCATCAACAAGAATCGTGCTTTGCAAGACGATTTCACAGAATGCTTAACTCTGTCTTCTCCCATTTGCAAGTTTAGCTGCTTTTGCTTTAATCTCTTTTGTGATTGAAGGATGCTTGGAAGAAATAACTTCTCTTAAAGCTTCCTCTTCCAAACCGTTTTTAAAAATACCTATTGCAGAAGAAATTCGGATCAATTGACCAGATAATTTACTGGCATTCGGATTATCTTCTAGAAGCTTGTTAGCCAAAGGCAGTTTATCGCTTCCAGATATTTTCTCTTTGCTAAAAGCTAGTTCCCTATAATCCTCGTAATACTCCACAAAATTAGATTTCCCAATGGATTTCAATGCTCTATCTACTGTACTCAACTAAATCCCCCTTATCGTGCCTAAGATAAGTTCAGCTTATCACAGAAAAACGCCGTCTGATTTAGCAATTTTATTGTTGTTGGGTGTCAATAACCTTAAGGAATCAAAGAGGAGCTGCAACAGCTTTTTCCGTAGTTATAGTTTTTCGTTCTTCTGCTTTTCCCTGTAATTTCAATAATCGTCATCGATGTCTTCTAACACTTCACCTGCATGTCGCATAATCGCGCTCATGCACCGACATTCCACTCGGCTCTCCCTGCAGCTCTTCAATGACCTCAACAGGAGTTTCTACTCGTTACGTTATGGCTACAGCATAAACTTTTGCTTTTTCCCGAGCAGTTCTTTAGCCTTTTCTGCTTCTTAACTCACTTTATAAAGAATAATGAGGAGCCAGAAAATCGATAGTTGGCTGATGGGTAAGTTTACATACAACATTTTGGTTTGCGAATATCCCCGGCATTGTTACCGCAGATTCTTTTGGAACCGCTTTATGCCACTTCACGCCAACTGTCCAGTCTGCCAGCTCTGCATCATCTTTGTTTCGATTGATATTCGGCTGCTTTAATGGCTGATCCAGAAGCAATGAACCTTTGTCATCCCACTCGAAATCCTTTACCATTACCGCACTTGAAGTCACTTCACCAAAACCAACATATCCTCGTCCTTTTAAGTATGCGAGGATTCGATCACCAGGCTTTAATTTTTTCATGGAACTGCTGTATCTTTTCCCCTGCCCCGCACTCATAAAGCCGTATTTTCTACAGTCTTCCCAGCTCCGATGCTCTCCGTCTCCGACATTGACAAAGTATAAGCCAGACCACGGAACATTTTTCTCCGACTTGGTTCTGACCGCAACTTCTTGAGGGTCCATCAGCCATGAACGGCCAAGGAATTCCTGATCGTTTTCTTTAAAGAACTCAAAGAAGATGCAGTTTATATTGAGATTGTGTTCAGAAGATAAATAACGAACGATTCTTTCTGAAGATGAATCCAATTCAGATGCCATGATGACAATGCTGTGCTCTCTGTTCAGCTCTTCTGGCAAGGCCGTTAAAAACCGTTCCGTAAATACTTCAGCCAGACTCTTATCCAAATACTTTAAAACGATCGACTCAATCTCTTTATAGCTAAGATCTTTCACCCAGGATGCGTAATCCAGTGCCTGTGCGACGACATCCCTCGGCGTCTTGTCTTTTTTCAGCTCTAAAATCACCAGGTTGCCATCCGAATCCATTGCCAGAAGATCAATTCTGCCTCCATAAGGCGTTGGCACTTGCCGGCCGATAAGCAATAAATCCAAATCGAGTATACTGATGTCCTGCTCGACCCACTTTTCTAATCGGTCTTCTTTGTCGAGTTTTGATCTGGATACTTCTTTCAAGCCATTTGCTTCCACTTTCCATAAGTTCATGTTTATCGTCATTAATTAAACACACCTCTCAATCGGATTTATCCAGTTGTATATAGAGCGCCCTTAAATACGGCTCGCCTGAAGAAAATGATCTTTCAGTTTTTCTTCCATCGCCGCTTTGTTTTCAAGGAACTGTTTGTGGCGATGGCCATTGCCTCCTGAAGGATGCGGGAAGCCTGAAAGGATATTCTCCGATGCAACCATTCCTTGATCGGCCAAGTAATTCAAAGCGTTCGAAACGTTTACGCCTAAAGGAATGATCAACGGGTTGCTGAAGTTTTCAAGTTCTGACGCAAAATTATCTGTAACGTATTTCTTCAAAAGCTCGTTCTTTAACAAGTTCGGCGTTGAACCGCTGTAATTTTTGCCGTTATGAAACACGGGATACGCCAGAACCGACGTTGTATGCACCAAATAGCTCGCTTCTTCGAACAACTCAATGTTAGAAGCCAAACCCAGATATTCGTTCAAGCCTAACTCATCCAGCATCTTGACCAGATTCTTGCGCATCGTTCCTTCGAAACTCGAGTTGTTTTTAACTTGTTTAAGCGTAGCTTCATCTGCGCTTTGCTTACCTGCTGCATCAATGACAGTTGAAAACGACTTTTTCATCTGATGCAAACCGGGCGTGATGCCGACGATCACCACTTTCGCGTCTTCGTTGACATATTCAAACGGTGCATAATAAATCTCCAGCTTTTTCTTCGTCTCACTTTCCAGCAGGAACCTTTCATGGAGCAACGATTCTTCTGTATAAGAAGCGGGCAGTGATTGGATCATTTCTTTATATTGGTGAAACTTTGCGTATTTTGCGATTGCCATGGATGTGAGTCTCCTTTTGTATGTTTTTATAACCTTCACGCGCAATAAGTTGTTTAAAAGCCTTTAAAAAATCTCTGTTCTAAAAGAAATATCTCCATCGTAATAGGTTAGGAGATTTCTGTCCTTTTTAGACTTTCGATTTTAAATCTTGGAAAATCAATTCTCTTCTTTGCTCAATAAACTCTTTAAAATTAGCAATACTTAAATTTACTTGAGGGATAAAATGTTTATCGAAATAATCATTTTTAGATTGCGTATCTTTGTAGACATTGTTGACCCAGGCTTCAAAGCTCTGATCTGATTTTTCGATATTGGGAATTCCTTCAAGCAGTTGAAGGTTTGCGATTGAGTCGATTTGTTCCATAGCAAAATCAATATCATCTTGGGAAAGACCACTTTTTACCAAGTTCTTTTTCTTCAATAAGTTTTGAGCAAAGATATGGTCCACATGAAATATATTTCTAAAATCCAGGCTCGGATACAAAAGAGCTAGGATAGAGAAAGTCTGCTTCTGGCCATACTTAGAAGTTAATAAGTTATAGATTTCATCATCATTAAAGTTGAACGATTTCGCCCCACCCTTAAATTCTTCAACAATTAGTTTCAAAGGAAATTCATTATAATTCTGCATTAGGATTTTTCTGATTGGCCTAATTACATTATCAGGCTGCCCGCTAAAGACCTGTTTCAACATCCCGATTACAAGCCACTTTTTAACAAGTTGTCGATCATCTTGATACTGCTGGGATTGCAAATACTTATGAGGCGATCCTTTTTTCAGCAAATAATAAGCAACCGGGATAATGGCGTTATTAGAAGTCAAAGTTTCCTGATTATAGCCGAATCCAGATACTAGATTGACTGCCAACCTTATAGCCTCTTTAACGTCATCCCAATTTTTTTCAATCTTTCTCATGGCTTCTTTATTGAAATTATCGACTTTGAAAGCTATGTCTTTAAAGTCGCCAAGGACCAAGCAGGATTTAAGCACAAAATCTTTATTGAAATTAAATCCGTTGCCAATTTGGTTTATCTCATCGACAAACGAATTGATTTCTTGTCGAGCATCTTTGTCTTTCCATTGAGCAGTTGCTATCGATAGCAGCAAATCAGAATAACTTAGCTTTGTACCCCCGCTGTTAACGCGAATGAAAATATTCAACACTTTTTCTAAATTCTGTTCTTCTTCTAAAAAGAAGTTGATATTAGGCTTTTCATTAATCGCTTGATAAAGTTTATACAATGTTTCATTCGCAAACAATGCCTTTTCTTTTTCAATCGAACTCAAATCATTCTCAATTAAGTATTGATTAATTTCATAAGTATGTTCATAAGACAAAATATCCGCGACTTTAAACCAATATGCATCTTCATAATTAATATTCGCTTCTTCCACAGTTAAAAATCGGAAATCGTATTTTGTATCGTATTCTTTAGAAGGCCCTAATATATCCACATATAAATGCTGCGTTGGATAAGCAAGTGGATTTTCACGTCTCATTCTCGGCAATTTATAGGCATATGATCCTTTAAGCGCAATATACAGGGATGTTAACCTTTGTTGGCCATCTAGAATAGCAGTCACGTCTTCTTGTCGATCAATGCTGGCTATGGGATTGTGCCGATTATCTTTTTCATGATAATTACGGATGAACTCGTAAAACTGAAACTCTTTGCTTTTATCTTTTTCAACGTTCCAAAAAAGAAAAGAACCGACAGGATAGCCTTGCATCAAGGAATCAAACAATCTTTCAATTTGATCTGTATCCCATACGAACTCTCTTTGAATCGCCGGAAGCAAATATTTGTTTTTATGTATATTGTCTACTGCTTTTTTGATCGTTATTGGTGTTTGGAATGACATAAGGAGTCCTACCTTCTTTTTTAGTTTAAGTATCTAAAACGTATTTCTTTAATAGTGGATATGTTAAATGGTAACATATCCCTATGTCATATTGACGAAAAGTCTAAAATTATCAATTCACTTATATTATTCCATATCTCTTTAAGAAAGGACCCATGCCCATGTACATAATTTCAGGTTCTATTTCAGAAAAGATTGAAGCGATCAGTTTTTCAGAACTAGATATCACGGAAAATCAAATTGAGGAATTGCTGAGGAAAAACATTGAAATGATATGCGACGAGGAAGAATCGATGCTTGTCGTTGGCCAGCAAGTGCGAAACGCTTCGAACGGACGCAGCGATCTGACTGCCGTCGATGATAAGGGGAACATCGTATTGATTGAAATCAAACGAGACCGCAAAGATATCGAGAATCGCAAAGAAGCATTTGAATTCCAAGCAATTCGTTATGCTGCCAGCTATGCCACAATCGCCGATACTGAGGATTTGGTGAACAAGATCTTCGCTCCCTATGTTGAAAAACATCGCTTAGAATTTGATAACCCCTCATTGACGAGCAGTGAACTGGGCACACGAATTTTAAATAACTTCTTGGAAGTCAATACAGCAGTCGATCAGTTTAACAAAAAACAAAAAATCGTTTTGGTTGCTTCTGATTTTGACGAACAGACCCTTTCAGCAGTTGCTTGGCTGAACGACAGCGGCGTCGATATCAGCTGTTTCAAACTCATCCCTTACAGAATTCAGGGCTCAATCGTCTTGAATGTAGCCAAGATCTTGCCATTAAATGAATACACCGATTACTACGTGAATTTTTTAGATAAAAGCAGCTCGACAAAAAAACAGAAAACGGGCTTGACCAAGCGGGTACTGCCTAAGATTGATGCTATGCTCGAATGGGGCGTCGTTAAGCCTGGAGACACCATCCGCGCCAAAGATCGCTCCGAGACAGCTATACTGCTGGATAATGGGCTTGTTGAAACGAACGGTGAGATTGCCTCTATGCAGAAATGGTTAAAAGGCCTTTATGGCTGGTCCAGTATTCAAACCTATGTATTTGCTGTGCACGAGGAGACGGGAAAAACGTTAGCTGAGATTCGGCAGACGTATATGGATGAACAGAGCCAGAAAGAGATTTGAGGGATTTATAGTTGAAGAAGCAGGAAGATATATTTAACAAAGAAATAAATTTATTCAAAGTAATTATATTATGTGAACTTGTATAAAAAATAAACCGTTTGCTACAGCTAGCTAAAGCTGTAACAAACGGTTTATTTTTGAGATTAGATTCGGAGATATCCCAGCTTTAGCCCATTTTCGCTGATTTGAAGAAATTTAAAACCAGCGTTTTCATATAATTGGTTTAAAACTGCTACATCATCGTATTCAACGCATACTATTCTTAAAGCGCTTAATCGATTTAATAGCTCACAGTGTTGTAGAGCCAATTCCAAGATTTCTTTACCACTTACGATACCGATATATGAATCTGCTCTTCCTAACTGCGCTATTAAAATCGTATTAAAAACTTCTGCTTGTTTATCATTTGCCAGACTTAATCTTGTTCCTCTGGAAACATTCGACAATATATTAAATGGCTTAACCATTAATGTAAAGTAGCCAATTATGTCATTATCTTTCGTTTCGTCGGTTACCAAAAACGTCCTAGTGAAAGATCTCTTCTCATTATTGACGGCTTTATTATGCAGGAACGATTCAACATCGCTGTTTTTTTCACAATGAAAAGAAGAAAGGTATTTAGCTAAAACCCCTTCTTCTTCAGAGACTTCGATTAAACTGTATAAAGATGTTACTTCCATTTTCTTGATGCTAGAAGTTTAGTTGCACGGGCAACTCGTTCTTTTTCGTTTAAATTTATATCACTAAATACATTGGTCTCTTTCACTTTTGTCGCAGGAGTAGAAATAAGTTTTTGTGCCGCAGCCTCATCTAATATAAATTTTTCATATAAGGTACTTGTAGCCATATCTTCTCCTCCATTCTGGTTCCGTTTACAAATCTCAAACGTTTTCCTAATACTATTATCAATATTATATCTTACAGAAAAGAAAATAACAATTGGCGTGTCTGTCTTATGCATCACTAATTGAAGCATCAATTTCATGTTTCATCTAAAAGAGCATCCAATTGCTTTGTCTTTTCTTAAATATAAATCAGTTAACTCCCAAAGCCTTATAAACCGCATCAACCGGATCCGAGTAAAACACCGGCTGCACCTTAACCAATAAATCAGGCGGCACCGTCTGCAAATCCATGACAGAAGCAGCTGGAATCAGAACTTTCTTAGCCCCCGCATCTACACAAACTTGCAATACATTAGCAAACTCCTCTACCTTGGCAATCGTACCGCCTACTGTCATATTGCCGATGACAATGGTGCTTTCTTGGACGGGCTTGTCTAAGGCACCGGAACAAAGCCCAATCAATTCAGCAATTGCCAATTCATCGGTTAAGCCGATTCCTTGAAGGTCGCTGATATGCATCAGGTAATCTTTCGTTTTTATTGCAATGGTATTGCTGATGCTTTTACTGTTGGCCGTAAAGTAGCGGAATGCTGTGTCGAGGCTTTCACGGGCTTCCCGTGAAGAGCTGACTCCTGACTTATCGAACTTTCCAGTGCCGCTTACAACTTGGTTCTCGAGCTTATAGACGCCTATCATCCCTGAATGGCCATGCCCCGCTACATACACATGGCCTGGCTTGCCCATGCCTTCTGGAATTAGTTTGCCACCGCCTTGCTCTGGAACGGAGGTGTATTCTTCTTCTAAGGATTCTTTATCGATATAGGAGAACATGACATCGTAGAATTCCATGCCGCCGATTTTCTTCAGCTGCTCTTTTACTCGGCGACGGCCTTCCAATGCATAATGCAAAATCTCTTCGATATCTTCTTTCGTATAGATTCCATTTGGATAAATCAACTTGACCATACCGGATACCGTTTTACGAACCGCAATCGTATCTCGCTGATTCAAATTGCTGCCTAGTTTGAAATAGCGGTCTACTGAATCTGCAAAAGAACGCTTCCGCATTTCGCGGAAAAACTCCGCTATATAATCTACAATAAATCCGTATTTATCGGTAAAGAAATCTGGACGCATTTTCGGTATTTCCCAACCTGGCAAATAATAATGCATACGATCAAAAAATGCGCTATCATTAGCCATTTCCTCAGGGAATGGTGCAAATAAATGAGAAGTCTTTAATAACACATCGACACTCTGGTTGATGTTGCCTACAAATACCATTGAAGCACTGGCATTCTTTTCTTCTTTCCCACGAGCAAATGAGCCCGAAGCCATATAATCTTTCATGATCTGAATGCCGTCTTTGTCCTTAAACCGGATTCCAGCAACTTCATCAAACGTGACACAATCCCACATACCGACTAAGCCGATTTTTCGGGATGTCATGTTATAGAAAAGGTTGGCAACTGTCGACTGGCCGCCAGACACCAATATCGAGTTGGGGGAAATCTCTTTGTACACATGGGATTTCCCTGTTCCCCGTGGCCCAAGTTCGCACATATTATAGTTGTTTTCGACAAGGGGCACTAAACGCAATAATAGATGCCATTTAACGCGGTCTTCTAATTGCGTCGGCTCCATGCCGGTTGAGCGGATCAACACATCGATCCACTCGTCTTTTGTGAATTGCTTTCTGCCCTCGAAGACTTCTTGCATATCCATGTTCGGCATTTGGATCGGCTGCAGGCTGCTGACACTGAACGGATTATTATTCCGAGCTTCCTCATCGTAAAAATAATCGATTTTCACCATGCACCAAATCCCGCCGACTAACAGCTTTTCAAACTCTTTTACATAATTGGAACCAACCGGCACTCCTTTTAATCCTAAGTTTGAAAACTCCGCTTCATAAATATCCAGCTTGGGATTTAAAACAACTGAAACTTTGTCTATTATTGAATATTGGCCGAGTTCACGGATGCGCGACTTGATTTTTTCGGCTTCATCGGGCCGGACAAAGTTATCTGAAAGGATTTTCTTTACTCTTGCTACCCCTTCATTGATGCTGTCTTCATCATCAGTCGCAGCATACATGCCAAGCAAATACTCCAGCACATAAACCGGAACGTTTGCGCCTTCTTTGATCAATTTCGTTAAGTCTTTCCGGACAACCCGCCCGGCAAAGACTTCGTTTAACTTTCGGTCTAAATCTACGGTTAAAGAAGCTTCTACTTTCTCTTCCATTTACACACTTCCTCCGTTAAAAATCAAAGTCACTCACAATTCCCAAGTTTATAGAAAACGGAATTTTATCGGTGACAACTCCCGTTTCAGTATCTTTAATGACCAAATAATACGCGGCGCTTCGGTCGTACGTCATGTTCCTTAATACAAAACGCAGTTTGAATGTGCGGTCGGCCGGATTATCAAAAGGACGGTCGCCGATAATCGTTTCTTCGTTCGATAAACTATTGCCATGTTCGTCCGCCATATTGATAAGTACGGTTCTAGGAATCCGCTTTTCTTCCACTTTTTCCGTCTGGAAGAAATCCAAATTGAAAATGCTGTTCGTAATTTTCCGTGTGGTGGTGGTCAGTTTTATATCCGTTTTCTGGATGGCTTGTGAGCCTCTTTGGCCGGTTCGTTTGTTTTTAAACGAAATAAGTGGCACCACAACTTCTTGAAGGCTTGCTCCGCCATGGACAAAATTGACTCCTGTCCCTTGAATCTTATAGCGGATCGTCGCATTCGGAACGTATGCCGTCAATTGCTGCTCATTTTGCACAATTGATGACAAATCGACAGCCAATTGCCCTGACACTTCCCTTTTTTCTTTTGAAAGAATATAACGCCGCTTCGTTTCAAGCGCGTCAACTGACTCTTTCTCCATTTTATCGCTTTCCACCAATGCTTCCCGCTGGTACAAGAAACCATGGTCAGCGGTAATGTAAATATTCGTTCCGCCTAAATCATCTTTAATAATCTTCACTAGTTCAGAAAGTTGTTTTAAGGCCTCTTCTACACCTTTGAACGTCGAGATTTCTGTGGAAGAATTATCGCCCACTGCGTCAATCGTGTCATGGTAAAGGTAGATCAATTTTTTCCCTTTGAACGTCTCTCGGCGGGCTGCTTTGTTCATGGATACGACGCTGTGGAAGTTGAACGCAATACTGTCTGCGACTTCGGATTCGAGGATCTTTTTACGATTTTCAAGACCGGACGAGTCTTTCCCGTCAACAAGCACTTTGCCGCTCTTATCAAAGTCCAACATTCGGTGCGGCAAAAGCGCTGCCATTCCGAGCTTTGTCACCGAAGGAACAACGCCAAGCATCGTTCCGATTTCAGTAACCCCTGTCGTTTCAGCATTCAAACGTTCTGCCATTTCTACACCAACTTCATATCTCATCGCGTCAGAAATGATGACAAAAATTCGATCATTGTTTCGCATATGCGGAGCTATGACAGATGAGTAGAGATCCTGCTGGCGGCTAACTCCCGGCAACGACCAGTTGCCAGTCATTTGAGTACGGACCGCTTGAGACCAATGAGCGCTGAGTTCCCCCATAAACCAGTTGGAGTAAAGATTCTCAATCATGGTCTTAAGCTTTTTCAATAACTCATTGTCAGGTGCATCGTCATAAGCCACGTAGAACTTCCGATAATATGTATCCATTTTGTAATAATCTTTGGTATAAGAAGCGTAAATATCGATATCCTGTGATTGGAGAATTCCCTGGCTGTGCTCGTGATAGAACTCATACATTCTGACGGTATTGAACAAAGCTTCATAGATCGCTTCAAACTTCTCATAATAATGCTTCACTCTTCGGAGCTTGATCAGCTTTTTGTATTCCTCGTAGTCTTCCAGTTTTTCTATCAAGCTATTGGCAATATGGATAATGATTGCCTTTTCGACATACGGGAAGACATCTGCTTGTTTGAGCTGCTCCATCGGAATTTCCTGGATTATTTTCATAAGATTGATTTCCTGCTCGGCCATTTCTATATAGTCACTAAATACAGCGTAATCCGTCTTGTGGTGCATCCAGTGATCAACAAAAATCAACGCATTTGTCTTGCTGCGCTTTGCAATGAAATCATTCAGCTCCGTCAGATACTTTTCATCGACTGAGTGGCTGAATGCTGTTACCGACAAATGGATAAATAAGGTCTTGAGCGTCTTGATGTCCCGTTCATAGCCAACGTAATTAGCTATATACTTCCAGAAAACATCTAAGTCAAAGAACCGCTCCATTGCTGAGAGATATTTATTGTTTCCATCATCCAAGGTGTCCATCAAGATTGCCTTTAACACATCTTCAAAATTCGGAGTCTTCAAATTACACAAGACACTCATAATCGAAAGTTCGATCGTTTCTTCCGTAAATGATTCGATGCCGAATGCAGAAAACTTTCTAAAGCGTTCTTTATTGTTGAAAAAGCGTTCGTATTTTTTAACAGTTGAACGCAATGATGCATCTATATGTAAGTCGCTCAAAATGAGAGAGATGCGATCCGCATAAAAAGTCTTTGAATACATCACGGTATCGGCTAACCAATTGTCTTCAACACCTAGATCTAGATTTGTATAGATTAGGTATGAAGAAATAGGATCTTCTTCTTCCAGCAAATGCTTTGTATAAAATTGATTGCGGTCCGTCAAGATATGGATTTTGACTCCCTCTATGATGAGCGATTCAATTTCCTCAGTAAACTCATTATCCTTATCCACCCAGAAGACGATCTTACGTTGTTCCTCCTCTTTCAGCGGCTCATTAAAAATGTCTGACAGCGCAGACACGATTTGCCCCATGTTCATGGCAGTCACCTGCTTTCTCTTTCTATTATAGAACAAAGATACATCAGAAATCTCCGATGTATCTTTGTTTGTATTATATTTTGGCAACTAGCCCTTCAAACTTTGCATAGTTGACAACAACACCATCATCCAGATCGATTTCAATTTGCATGTCTGCCATGTGATGGAGTTTTTCATCGTAAGCTTTCAGCTCATCAATTTTCTTGTCAAGATATTTTAATTCATTTTTTGAATCAATAACTTCTTTAGTTGAGGAATCACCATCAATTATATTAATCAAGTCTTTTTTCTTTGAATCCATTCGAATTTGAACCTCGTGTAAGTAGTCAGTACGTATACGGGAAAGTGTTGTTTTATCATATCGATGCATGTAAATTAGACAATTGAAAGCTTTTTCTTTTCCAGAAGTAAATAACCAGTATATTGGACGCTTTTTATATACTTGGAGATGATCTTTATAATAATCATTTAAGAAGTAACGACGTAATGTTTCTCTAGCTGTTTCATTCTTTTTTTGTCCAATTGCATTTGCAACGAAATTAATATTTTCTTCTAGATTCTCTACACCGAATGTCACTTTCATGAAATCTACAAACAGTTCTAAGATATCATCTTTAAAATAAGATTCGGTTAAAATAGGAATTATATTATCTTCATCTGCTTGAAAAATTTCATAATTTGAAGAATTAAATTCGTCTCCTGCATTTATTAATCCTTCTCTGTCAAGCGAATATCGACCAAACGAACAACCAATTGCATATGATATAAAACTCTTAATATCTCTTTCTAAATTTGCTTTTCTTAAAACTATATCTTTATCTTCTATATCAGGTGTCATCTCTTCTTCTAACTCGTATATTTCAATAAAATTCCGATTAATCTCTTCTTCATTTTTTTTTAATTTATTGTACTGGATTGCTGAATGATTTTCCCAAAGAATAAAAGATTCTTTCAGTGTAATACCGTTTCCCTTAAATTTAATTAATGGATGCTGACTAAAATCCCACGACGTTTCAAACGAATCCCACTCTTTTTTTGAAATATCAATATTTTCTTCTACTAAATATTCATCAAAATCTTGTATATCAATAATTGGTAATTTTTTTATTGAACCTACTTCATAATTTAAAGTTTGACTGATGGCAGACAAAAGTTTGTCTATTACATTACTGTTTAACAATGCTAATAGCTTAGTTAGGGTTTGAGATGTCGAATAAATTGAACATCCTGAAACATCAAATAGATGCCCTTTTGGAAGATATCTTACAGATAGTTTGCCGGTAGTTACTTTTGACCAAGTAATATTTTCTTTGAAAATAAATGGTAGTCCAGCCACTCCCATATTTGAATCTAATGTAGAGTTCTTATAGTCTCTAAACTCCTTTATTGCCTGTCCGTCATTTTCCCAATTTACTACATATTCATTATTCCCATACCATTTTCTATAACTTCCTCCTTTATTATAAGGGAACCACTTCAACTTACTAGAAACTGCTTCCTCCCTTGATTGAATATTAAAACCAATCGCACTAATTTTTACTTCAAACCACATCTTCAAAAATAAAGAATTGTTTGATGTAGCCATTCCTTGCCTTGGGGAAGATATAGTTTCTAAAGGCAAGCCTGCTTTATAAATATTCAATACTTTTTTGCTAGCCCAAAAAGCAATTGGACTACCTGGAATATTTATATAATTATCTTGTGAAAACCTATACCGATAAGAAACATTGATATTTTCGATTGCTTTTAAAGCTTTTTCTCTTTTTTCTTTCGATGTTTTTTCTCCAGTTAGTTGGATATAAGTTCCACTAGAATGTAGTCCATTTAAATTTCTCATTACAAAAGTTGTGGATTGAACAACTTCTCCACCAATTTCTTCAAATGCTCTTGAACCTAAATGCAACATGCTCTCAATAAATCGGTTTTCAATTATTTTTCGTCTTAAATTTTCATAGCTAGATAAAAACATCCATGAATGTTGAGTTACACTTGCAAAAAATCCTTTTTGTTTTATAAAATGGTCTATTTCCATAAAAGCAGCAAATAGATCTGCTTTAGAATCCGGATAATTTTTCTTTAAATAATTAGCAAGTTCTTTGTTCATACTACTTGAACTCATATACGGGGGATTAGTTATTAAGATATCGAATGCCATTGACATAATTTGTGCCTGCTTAATTATTTTTGGCAATAGATATAAAACTTTCTCGCGTTTTTCAAATTCGAAAAGGTCAGAAATAGGAGTTGCATCAATAACTTCCAATCTTTTCTCCAAACGATCTGTATCTCCATCTGAAATTTTAATCAGAGAGCCTATAGTTTTAGCATGCTGAAACTGCTTAAGGAAATTTTGGGTTTCTTTAAGGAAAGCAACACTTCCTGCGAGAAATTCAATATCTTCATCATTAAAACTATTCGATTCTTGAATAGAAGCTAAATTGAGAATCAGTCCTTCTCTCTCGATACTTCTCAAAAACCGTTTATTATATTCCAACGCTTTCATTACTACTGAAAAACAGGCGAGTTGATATGCTCTATCATCGATGTCCAAGCCGTATAAGTTATTTTCAATGATAAGACGTGGAATTTCTCTTTCTGAGTAACCACTCTTACTATATATTTCATAAAGAACATCAAACATATAGACGAGGATATGCCCACTTCCCATTGCAGGATCAAAACATTTAATATCTTCTACTTTCAATTCTTTATTAATATAAGGCGCGATTTTCTTTTCAAAACCTTCTTCAGCTTTTTCCAAATAAAACTCCCAATCACGAACTAAATCTTGATGTTCAGGATGGGCTTCCACCCAGTAACGACCTAGAGAGTTTTGCACCATGTAACGCACAATCCAGTCAGGTGTAAACAATTGGGTCGCAAATGGAATTTCTTCAGCTTTGTATTTCTTTTTCGTTTTGAATACCCTTTCCTTTTCTTCGGCAATGTAATATTGATAAAGCCAACCGACTACTTCGATTTTTTCCCAATTACTTTCTGGAATCACTTCAATATTTGTCATTTTTTGTATGCATGATTCTGCAACTAATAAACCTGCTGGAAACAAAACTTCTGTATAGTCATCAATTGTCTCAAACATAAATGGCATAAATCGGTTCAAGTCGTTACAGTGTTTAATGATTAAATATTTAAATAGTTCTTCATCGTTATTGTTCATTTTCAAGTTGTAAATATATTCCTTATCCAAATCCAACTCAAGTGTCAGAGCTTCTTTCATCATATCCGGCTCTGCACTATCTGGATTAAGGGAGGATAATACTCGTACTTTAGTCGGAAGATAATCATTAACTTCCATAAAACGCAGAGCTGTGAAACGGTTAAACCAAGTATATGCGACTTCTTCCATTACTCGGTCAAATCCGATTTCACGAATCCTGTAAATCAATTTATTACGTTGCACTCGCTCTTTTTCAGATAGCTGCTTTCCATCTATGAAGACAGCATCCGAACTTTCGATTGTCGCTTTTTGAACACCTTCAGAGGTAATCCCTATTTTTCTCGCTTGAAGTACTATCCGTTCTAGCAGTTCTCTTCTGGCTTCTGTGGCAAATCTTTTTAATGCTGGTTTATTCAATGTCTTCCCCCACTTACTTTCTGAATTCTATATGTTTATTTCCTCTGATGATCTCTTTCAATTTCTTAGATAAGCTTTCAATGTATTGATCGACTTCCCTTTCTGTCGTTAAAGGGGTGCTACTAAATAATTCTGTTGCCTGAATAAATCTTTTCTGTACAGGGATAGGAAGTGTATCTTCCCCACCAACTTCAGGTTGATCTTTTTGTTTCTTTCTCAGCCATTCTTCAATTTCCCGGTTAATTTTATTTTCGGCTTTTTCTTTGAAATTTGCACTCCGCGGAATAGTGGATTCCACTTTGTAAATATCACTATACGAGTTTAGTTCGACAAGCAGATTTTGATAGAATGCTTCGATTTGTTGCCTTGTTTCAGGGCTTACACCGTATTGGCTCGAAAAAGAGGAGATGCTTTCTTGATCTTCCAATAGCTTTTTTTCGGCATTCGTTTTCTTCTCTGATAAAACCGTCTTAATTTGTTCTTCGATTTCATGCGTCAGTTCGGGTATGTTTTTAATGTTGCTATATGGAACTGGCTCTTCCAAAATCACTATTAACTTTTTCACGGCTGTTTCAATTTCTTCTCTGCTCAAATAAGCTCTATTTTCTTCATATTTCGCATAAAGTTCAAGCCCGTTTTCAAAAATGGATTTTTGCTTTCCATTAAAGAACCCTTTTACTTGTGCAATATCTTCTTCCCAATAGGCCAAGTCTTCTTCCAACTCTTTAAGCTTCATGAAGAACGAGGCATTGTCCAATCCATTATGGAATTGATTGAAGTATTCAAGGCCTTTATTTAATAGGCTTTTTCCTGGATATTTTCGGCCTTCGTATTGAGCTTTTATCTCATTGATTTCAGCAATTTGCTTTTCAATCAGAATTTTTAAATCCTTAACGAGACCATCTTCATCGTCCGCTAAGTCGGTTTTATTAAATACATCTTTTGCCACCCGCTTCGCTGTACGGATTAACGCTTCGTCTACTTGGACACGTTTGAGGATAATCGCCTTGTCTGCATCAGCTGCCTTGGTGAAAATCGAAACCAAAGTATTTGTGTTTTGTTTAGGCTCCAAGTATTCAGCATTAAAGCGGACCCGAATGCGCTGTTCCTTTAATAGTTTTGATATCAAAGTTGCAATGTCCAATTGTCTCCATCCGTAAGGCTTTTCCTGGAAACGGTCGTACAGTACTTTGACACGCACTTGCTTTTGAATATCATTTTGCAACGTTATAAAATCGAATAGTTCTTTTTTGGCCAACTCATTCGGATACGTCCCCATAGTATCTTCAAATGATATTTGATCATTATCTGAAGCCAGGATATGGATGAGTCCTCTTTCGTTCTCTAAATGCTCTTTCACGTAGTTCAACTTCGTGTAGATATTATCAACTAATATTTTGAAAGCAGTATTGAATTTTTCTTTGATGGAAGATCCTTTAATATCCACCTTGTCTCCGTTGATGAAGAAAGAACCGTTTTTAATCGCTTCTTCCAATAGTACACGGCTTCTGTTCTTGCGCTCGCGCACTTCAGCGGTTTTGTTATTTAAGATGTTTTGGATATTCTCCGATAATTGCGTGATATTCTTTTTCTTGCGATACTCTTCGATCCGCAATGCCTCTTCAATTTCTTCTACATATAATTCACTGCCGCCCAGCTTAACAATCATTTCACCGCTGCCACTCGTCATCATCATGAGTTCTTGATCGGACTTCTGGTAATGGTCGGAGAGCGGTGAAATAATTTGCACTCCTATACTAGAAGATTGATTGCCGTAATTTTTCTCGTCCATTTTCTGGTTGTAGGAAAAGAGATATTCAGAAGAGTAACGGAATCTTTTCTCATCGTAGAAATCCTGAAAAATAGTATTGGCTAATTCACGTTTTACCACTTCTTCATCGATGTTCAATGCTTTAATTTCACGATTGATGTCTTGTTCATCGTCTGTCAGGAATAAATAATAGTCACCATTTTTCTGAATGAGCGTTTGGGAGATGAGTTTTCTAAGAGACACTTTAATCTTCTCTTTTAATGCCAGTTTGTCTTCATCGATGTTCGTGATCATTAAGGTTGCGATATTATCAATGTTAGCCGGAAGTTCTTTGATGTATTTGACCATAAATAAGACTTTTAATAATTCCATATTAAACAGATCATCTTTCAATGCCGGATTTTCATAGGCATTGTCAATGACGCGGGAAACTGTAGGATTTAAAAATTCTTTAATCGTCTCATAAAAAGCTGGGAATGGAATTAAGAATCCTTCTTCTTCTAATTTGTATCTCAAAGCAGTTTCTTTGTAAGCCGATAACATGGATCGTTCACCTTCGGATAAACTCTTGCCTGATGAACCATGCTTACGGATTTGTTCAAATACATTTTGCAGCAGCTTGAATTGGTAAGGGATGAATGGATAGACATCCGCAAATTCCTGCTCATTGTCATAACCGCGCAGATCCGCTGTACTCTCGCGAAAACTGATCAAGTTTTTTAGAATGGCACTTTTCTCAGGGTAAAGCAATTTCAATTTATCCTGCACGTGTTCTTTTTTCAGCAAGATGCGTTTTTTCAATACTTCATCTACCGAAATTGAGGATAATGATAGCCGAGTGTCAAAACGTCCTTGAATACGGGAAAAGTCATCGCCTTTCACTTTTACGATGCTGTCGATGCTTTCTTGAGAGGTCACTATTACCCAAGCTTTTCCTTGAGCATGTGTACCGAGTTCTTCAGTAAGTGTTTGGAGATTCAACATGAGGCTTCTGCTGTCCCCTATGTATTGCCCGATTTCATCCACTAAGAAAATCAAGTGGAAATTGTCGCCTTTTTGCTTTATGTAGTCCGTAACATCTTTAGCAAACGTTTCAATGCTGATTTCGTAATTATTGACGCCATTATCAAACCAGTTTCCAGCAGATTCTTCTGTCATTTCTGTGGCTATTGAAAGAGCACCGACGATATAATCTCTATCAAAGTAAAAACTGTTGCGGCGTTCTTCCCACGATTCACCAGCAAGGTTTTTAAAAGCATCTTTGAAAGTTTGGTACACACCTTGTTTATCCAAGTACTTTTCCATTTCTGCCACGCCTGAAATGTCCCCATAATAACCTTGATGTTCGTAAAACACTTTCATAAAGACACGCAGAATTGCGTCTTCTTTTGATTTATTATCTAACTGCGCTTTGGCGTCGATATTAAAAAGAATGGTTTCTGTTTCGATATGTGCAGTTCGCTGCATATTCGCCAGAACCAATGGATCTTGAATCTTTTCATCAAAAAATTCTACTGCATTCTTTTCTTGTATCTGCTTGTTTTCTAATAAATAAGCAAGGATTTTAAGAAAATGGGATTTACCTGATCCAAAGAATCCCGAAATCCAAACACCCATTTTATCCGTTTGACCATTTATCCCTTTTTGATAGTTCTCGTAAAACTTGGAAAGGTGCTTTTGCAATTCACGGGTTACTACGTACTCATCAAGTTCCTGATAAATGCTTTTATCATCAGTTTGCGCAACTTTAATAACGCCTCGAATATCACGTTCTATATCTTTTTGAAACATATCTTTCACTAACATGTATTGACCCCCTATATATTAATCGACTAATCGGAATGCTCGGTAATAGTTATCGTCTTTGAATTTGCCGAACAAGTGCAAGTCCTGCTCGCTGTATTCGCCTGGATAAAACATGATGACCGGCGTCTTGTCTATCACTTCTTGTAAATTGTTGAGGATATTGTGTGATCTGACGAACGGAAACACTTTTCCGACACCGGTCAGAATTACCACATCATGCCCGTCCATTTGGTCTTTGATTTTTTGCAAAAAGATTTGAGGATTCGCAAATGTCGTAAGGGCTTTGAATAACGCATCTTTCCCTTGTTTTTGCTCCATCTCAAAGATTCGATCAAAAATCCGTTTGTCCTTCGTAATCTCAATGAGCATTTTGTATAAATCAAATTCGATAATTTTCCGGTTCGATCCGTCGTAATTGAATTCCTTTTTAATATGCTTAATATAATCACGGACCACCAATTCATCCTCGGGTTTATAATCGAACACATAAAAACTGATTTCGTTTCCAAGGCCGCGCCCATCTATGAATTTATCTTCTCTGATTTTCGGAATGATCTGGTCGAGTCTTGCGTTTAAACTAGCCATTGTCCTTCTCCCTTACTCGCCCATCGCATGAACATATTTGATATCACCAATATGTTTGAGATGTTCTTTTAGTTGGTCATCAATTATCAAACGATTGAGTTCATTGCCTTTTCTATCTTTTAAAATGCCACTTTCAAAAAGCACTTGCATGTAAGCTCTTTTCAGTTTTTCAATATTAATGTCACTCCAGCTAGCAACACGTTCACTTTGTTCTGATTTTACAGTAAAGAAAATGTTAATGTCTTTTTTTTCTAGCAAATAGTTATTTGTTTGCAATCTTTCGCCGATGACTTCAGCCATAAATTCAAAAAATAGCAAGTCTGTTTTCATGATTGCGTATAAGTTAATAACTTTTCCGATTTCTAAGGAACCTTCGAGCATATACGCAGCTAAAACTTCATCTATTACACTTGCTCTCTTCATCACGGATGGCAATGATCTATTGATTCTATTTTTATTTGTCACTTGAAAAACATTGTCTTCTACAACTTTTTTTCGAATCTCAGTTTCTGATAGTCCTTTTTGTTTCAACTTAACAACCTGTTTCAATTCAAATAGCATGTAAGACGCTCCGTTTAAACTAGAGGAATACTGTAAATCCAACTTGCTTCACTCCAAACTTTATTGATGCACTGGTATTTAGTTTATCTCTATAACACGCTTAACAATAACCAACCTTCTTTTCCCACAATGCTGCTGAACAATTTTAGTGAAATCGTTGTCTTTGATCAATTTCTCCTGATTATTCATATGTATCTCTTTTATACCTGCTATTAGCTTTTGTTCGGAAATTGCTTCTTCCCAATAGGCGTCTACCAATTGATTGATGGCTGTGGCTAAGTCTCTTTGTGTCCTGTAGAACATTTTCATCTCCACTTAGTTCCCCTCGCATTTAACTTATACTTAGTTCTTATTTTACTTTAGTTTGATGTGATTGCAATATTAGTTCTTTTCACAGCAAAATACCTGTGTATCTTTTTTAGAGATTATACACAGGTAAGAACTTTCAGAAATATTTATTACGAATTTATACTTTACAGCAGGATTAAAACTAAATAGCTTCCTTAGTTTTCAACGACCTCATAAATTCGATCATCCACAAATTCTTTTCTTATTAACTTAATCTTCCCGGAAGTCTCTATATCACTTAAAGCAATACATACATCTTTATAGATTTGATATTTACCGGTTAAGTAAGTTTTAGATGGAGCACCGCATTCCTCAA